>DAITMB010000158.1:0-10156 GCA_036835375.1 Bacteroidota bacterium | reverse complement strand
GCGTGAAGCTTACACTGTCGCATCCGCCCATTTGTCGGTAAAACAAGACTTGGGACCCAGGCGGATTAAAGCTTAATATGTCAATGTACCCATCTCCATCGACGTCTGATATGGCCGGAATATCTATGCCTAGCACAAATACAGCATCGCTGTCAGCCATCAAGATGCTATCTTCCAGCACCCAGGTCCAAGGACCGGTGCCCTTCCAGTAACTCACCTGATTGTTTTGTCCCGTTGAAAGAAATAAATCCGGCCAACTATCACAGTTGGCATAGCGGGCGAGCATCCATCCCTTGCCTTCTGGGAACAATCGACCCTGCCCCGGCATCCATTCCCAGGTGCTGGTGGCTGTTTTCCAAGTAAATATCTGAGGAAATCCCGCATTCCGGTCATATACCAGCAGCTCCGGTTGTCCATCGCCATCAAAGTCTGCGAGGGAAAACTGTGGCTGATTCAAGCCACCAATCCAGGGAGATGCAAGTGTTTTCCCGTCCACGAACACGGTGGCGGGTTGGGTCTCAGGAACCAGAAATTGGGCTTGTGTCGGCAAAACACACCAACTGAGAATCACCCATAGTAACCATGTCCTATCCTTCATGCGTCAATAATGATCTCCGTATTCTACGCCGACTTCGCACCAAGGTGTATCTGATGCGAAAATTCCCCGTACTCACGCACCAGATTGGAAGCGAGGACAAGGATTTTGTGCTGGCGGTAGCGGTGAAGGAGATCTAAGATTTTCCGAGCATTTTCCGTGTCCATGTTGCTGGTCGGCTCATCTAAAAGCAGCACTGGCACATCAGCAAACAATGCTAGCCCTACTTTCGCACGCTGGAGCATCCCCGAGGAGTAAAATCGAAGGGCTTTATTTGCATCCTCTTCAAGGCCCAACTGCTCCAGAAATTCTTCTTCTTCCAGCATCATGGGCTTGAATCGCGCTTGGAGTCTGTATTGCTCTCGCAAATTTAGCTCTGGAAGGAGGCTTACGTAGGGTGCCGACCAGGACAGATAGCGATACATCTCGGCTGCGGGGACTTTCCGCTCTGCCTGCCAATAAGCCACATTACCAGCAGAGGGAGACAATTGCCCTGCAATCATTCGGAGCAGGGTAGATTTGCCAGAACCATTGTGACCGACAAGAGCCAAGCTGTCTGAGGTCCTTAGATCCAAGCTCAAGTCACGAAACAGCCATCTGCGGTAGTATTGTTTTCCTACCTGGTCGAGAGAAATCCTCAGCGGCTGCCGTGGCAACTCAGGCATGGGAATCTGCGCTAGGATCATCCACCGTGGGGCTTTTGATGATGCCTCTGGTACAGTTTCGCAAGAAAGTAATGACTTCGTCGCGCTCCTCAATGGCTGGGAGGTGGGCCTCAATGTAGCTGAGCGCTTGAGAGGTATTCATGCCAGAAAGAAAAACCCGACGGTATATTTCCTGAATTTGATGAATGGTATCGTTAGAATAACCCTTTCTACGCAAGCCGATCGAGTTAACACCCTCGTACTGCACGGGATCTCGGCCTGCCTTTACAAAAGGCGGGACGTCTTTTCCTACGAGAGCACCACCAGAAATCATGACGTGTTTGCCAATTTTCACGAATTGATGAATGCCTGCCAGCCCGCCGATGCGCACATCATCCCCAATCTCGACATGGCCTGCCATGTTCACCGCGTTGGCAATCACCACGTTGTCGCCGATGATGCAGTCGTGCGCCACGTGAACGTAGGCCATGATGAGGCAATTTTTGCCGACGACCGTCTTGCCGTGATAGTCGGTTCCCCGGTTGAGGGTAGCACACTCACGGATGGTCGTGCCATCGCCGATTTCCATCGTAGTTTTTTCTCCGTGGAATTTCAGATCTTGCGGAATGGCCGATATGACAGCTCCGGGAAAAATATTTACTTTCTCGCCGATCCTGGCTCCGTCGTGAATGGTGACGTGTGATCCTATCCACGATCCATCGCCAATGGTGATTCCCCCATGAATGATTGCCGCAGATTCAATGTGCACGCCATCACCGATCCAGACCAAAGGTTGCATCGAAGCTCCTTTCTCATCGGGAGTCAACCAAAATTCTAGCTGAGAAGGGTCAGATGAAATCACTGCCCCGGGCATGATCCTACAATTCTTGCCAATCCGGACGCCGTCATAAATGGTCACATTGGGTCCGATATGTGACCCTTCGCCTATGACGACATCATCGGAGATGGAACAAAATGGATCGATTCGAACATTTGGGTGTATGTCAGCTTTTTCACTGATGGCGGAAGAGGGGAAGGACCGACTCGATTTCTCTGTTTGCATGAATGATTATTTTGGAACTACGCTGGCCACCAAATCCGCTGAACAAACCAAGACTCCGTCAACAAAGGCTTTTCCAGTCATCTTGCAGATGTTCCGTTTCATGGCGGTCATCTCGAGTTCGAGTGTAAGCGTGTCACCTGGCTTAACTGGTTTTTTAAACCTGGCGTTGTCTATGGCAATAATATAAACCCAAATCGTCTTAGGGTTATCGATGCTGTTGAGTAGTAATATTCCTCCCACCTGCGCCATAGCCTCTAGCTGTATCACCCCGGGCATGATGGGGTTGCCGGGAAAGTGGCCTTGAAAAAATGGTTCGTTAAACGTGACGTTTTTCACGCCTACGATCTTATTTTCGTTAAAATCGATGATTTTGTCCACCAAGAGAAACGGGTAACGGTGCGGCAAAATTTCGTGGATCGCGTTGATGTCGAAAACAACGCCTTTCTGAATTTCTTTCATGTACCTACGCGATAATTTTTGCTGCTTGATTTTGCTCCGAATCTTTTTAGCAAGTTCTACATTGGCGGCGTGTCCGGGGCGATGAGCCAGCACTTGGCCTTTGATCGGCATTCCCACGAGGGCCAGATCGCCTATGAGATCCAGAAGTTTGTGTCGTGCAGGTTCATTCGCGTGTCGAAATCCCTTGGCATTGAGGATGCCTTTATCGAAATCCCCTTCATAGGGACCAAATATTTCCGTTAACCGCTTCAACTCGCCCTCTTCCAAGGGATGATCCATGATCACGACTGCGGAATCCAGATTACCTCCCTGAATGAGTCCGGCATCATACATGGCTTGGAGCTCGTGCACAAAACAAAAGGTTCTGCTGTCAGCAATTTCGTTGGCGTAGTCATGCTCTGCACCAAACCAAGCTTCCTGTGCTTGCAAGACATTGGACCCGAAATCAATCTTCACTTTCCACTCAGCGCTTTCGCTCGGCAACACCTGAAGATCTATACTTCGCTCAACATCCTGGTATTGATAGGCCTCATTTACAACGAAGAATTCTCGGTCGGCTTCTTGCGCTACCAATCCTGATTCGAGCAAGACGGAAACAAACCCCAAAGCGCTGCCATCCAAAATGGGAGGTTCTGGACCATCGAGCGAAATGAGCACATTGTCGATTTCGAGACCTGAGAGGGCAGATAGAACGTGCTCTACAGTGTGGACCTTGACCCCGTTGATTCCTAGAGTCGTGCCGCGGGAGGTATCTACGACGTGTTCCACAAGGGCGGGAATTTCCGGCTCATCAGCCAAGTCCACCCTACGGAAAACGCGTCCGTGATTTTCCGGTGCGGGAAAAAAAGTGATCGTGCACGCTTCTCCCGTGTGAAGTCCCTTCCCCTGGAGGATGGCGGGACGCTGAATCGTATGTTGTTTTTCGTTCATGCTCCGTTCGAAGCTTATCTGAGGAAATTGCAAAAAAAATTATTTGACGGCCCCCTTCTGAGCCGCTTCCAGCGCTCGAATCCTCTCTTCCATTTCTACCAGCTTCCTGAACATGAGCTCAGACTTCAATTGCTGACGATGTGCCTGAATGGGGGATCCCCGAAATGCCTGACCTGGCTTACTGATGCTCTTGTTCACACCTGACTGGGCATCGACTTTGGTGCCGTCGGCGATCTGAATGTGCCCAACAAACCCTGCTTGCCCTCCTACCATCACGCCCTTACCGAGTTTGGAACTTCCGGCTATGCCTGCCTGCGCTGCGATCACACTGTGCTCCCCAATTTCCACGTTATGAGCGACTTGCACCAGGTTATCCAGCTTAACGCCTGCGTGGATCATGGTGCTGCCCACCGTTGCCCGGTCGATGCAACTGTTCGAGCCGATCTCTACGCCATCTCCCAACTTCACATTGCCCAACTGTGGGATCTTGCGATAGGTGCCATCATCTTGTGGGGCAAAGCCAAATCCATCGCTTCCCAACACGGTCCCCGCATGGATGATACAGCCCTTCCCTATGTTGCAGCCCGCGTACACGCTTACATGCGGATACAAAATACTTTTTTCGCCTACAGTTGCACCAGCGCCAACACTCACAAAAGGATATATGCGGCAATGGTCGCTGATTGTGACATCTTTACCGATGTGGGCAAAAGGTCCGATATATACTGACTCGCCGATCTTTGCGCCTGCTTCGATGACAGCCGTAGGATGAACGCCCGTACCCGTTTCGGCACGCCTCAAGGCAGCTTGTTCCAGCACAGTGGTGAAGGAGAGGTAGGGATCTGGCACCCGTAGCAACACTGCTTGGACGGTTTCTTTGGGTGCAAATGATTCACTCACCAAGACCGCTGCTGCCTGCGTGTGATAGAGGAATGCCTCGTATTTTGGGTTTGCCAGAAAGGACAAGGAACTGGGCCCCGCTGTTTCGAGGCCTGCTAAGTCGTCAATGACCAAATCAAGTGCATCATGCGCTGATACCTTGGCACCGAGATGGCTGGCTAATTCCCGCAAAGAAACCTTCATTCATTTGTCCTTGTCAACCGGAGGAACGGATAGTTCGACAAAGTTAGTTCACTTTGTCCTCATTCCCAACGAGGAAGCTGGTCATCCTCAAGAGTTGTGATGAAATCTGCCCTTTGCGAACACCCCAAGGGCTTTGCCTTGGAGCTGCTGCCCAAGGTGTGGAGTGTTTTTGGCGCGAGAAGGGATCTCTTTGGTAGTCAATGTCCAAGCGGAAGAGGGTGAAAACCACGTAAACTCTTCGCCTCCTACTTGAATGTGAGCTGCGGGAAGTCCAAATCGTTGGCGCGGATTCGTAGCGATTAATTCGACCCACTTTTTCAGATCCATGATTCCCGACTCAATCAAGTGACTCACTGCTTGTGAAAATGCAGTCTGCAAATTGAGCATCCCTGTGGCAGCTTGCTGAAATTCGACTAACTTCTCTTCTGCGCCTTCTGCCTTATGGCCCGTGCAAAGAAGATCAATGTCGCCACAGCTGACCTGTGCTTTCAAGGCCTGAATGATCTCAGCACTGCGAAGTGGGGGAAGCACTTTGAGATTTTCATCGAAGGAAGACAAGTCTTGATCTTGCCATGCGAATAGATACATCGGAACTCCTGCAGTCACATTGAGCCCTTCTCGTCGGGCTTCGGCGACAGCCTTCACAGCATCTGGGGTACTTAATGGCTGAAAATGAATGCTACCTGTGCCTTGGTAGCGAAGAATGTCGAGGTCGCGTTGCACAGCTATTTTTTCGAATACAGCTGGAATTCCTGGCATTCCGAGGGCAATGGCAGCATCTCCTTCGTGCATGTACCCCTGCTCAATCCATGTGGGCAGGATGGCTCCGGTCATGAGCAGTCCTCCAAAAGACTGCATATACCGCAGGACACGAAGCAGAATCCCTTCTTCAGGAAATGCCAGCGGACCGTCTGCAAAGGCAATTGCACCAGCTATGTGCATGTCGTAGAGTTCGGCCATTTCAATGCCATGGCGTCCTTCAGTGATGGCTCCGAGCGGCAGAACATGGATGGGGAGTTTGGCAAAATGCGCCAACAATGCCCGAATAGGCTCCGACTTGTCTGGTGTAGGATGCGAGCTAGGGTAGGGGAGCAGTGTGGTGAACCCGCCTCGGATGGCAGCAGTTGCCAGTGCCGATTGGGTCTCTTTCCATTCCTCTCCAGGATCGCACAGTGTGACGCCTGTGTCCACCCAGCCAGGTGATACGAAGGTGTTGACCCCATCAATGACCCTATCGGGAAGTTCTCCAGCTGGTGAAGCTTCTTCGGAAATGTGGTCAATGCCTCGATCTGAGAAGCGGATATTGACTGTCTGGCCGTCATGAGGACCACCAGGGTCAAGGACGCGGACTCGCTGAAGGAGCGTATGTGACATGAATCGTCGGGAGAGTTAAAGGATCCAATGAAATGAAAGGGAGGTTGTGAAGATTCAGTGCATGGCGACAAGACAGATCAGGAAGTTTTACCCTTCCAGGTGACTTTGCCTCCGAGCACAAATGCCTCCACGAGAAGACAAATGAGCGCCACGGTCAAAAACCAGCGCCACAATGGCCAGCCTTCTTTGTTGAACTGCACCTGGTCCACCAAGGTATCTACATTGGGCTCCAAGATGTTGGTCTGGTCCGCTATTCCATATTCACGCAGCTTCTCCTGAAGGCCTGATTCATCTGCAAATGCGAGGCGAGATTCTGCGTCGGCGACATTGAAGGAAATGGCCAAAAGTAGCTGACCTTCTTGCACCACCTCATAGTTGCCCGCTTTTAAGGACATTTGATCGAAAATGATGCGTGTTTCCCCGCCCAGATCGGAGCGCTCGGGCGTAGCCAGGACGCCATTGACGTCCCGGAGGTCGATTCGATCGCTGGTCAGTGTCCGCAACAAGAGCGGTGAATGTGCCCCGATGACTTGGTCGAAGCTCAGTTCACCCGTCTGATTCATCAGTTGTGTGATTCGATAGATCAGCGGTGGAAACAGTGTTTTGACCTGGAAATCAGTCCAGGATCCCCCCGGGAAAAGGGAAAAAAGGAAGATACTGCCAGTCCCGAATTCGCTTTCGATAAGCAATGGTTGCTGATTTTCCATCTGAATGATTTTGCTCTGCGGCAGAGCACCCGATAGATTGACCGGAAAATATCGAAATACCCTGGTGGGATCTGGTTTGGCACGCTGCGCCGTCTGGCTGAAAATCCCCTCAAAGATCGGGTGGTCCAAATCATAGTTCTGGGCTGAGATCCCTTCCTCGACGCGCACAAGCGGGCTGAGGCTGCCAAAGGATATCTGGCCCAACCATCGATTCCATTCTTCGATATTGGCGTTTTCGCCGGGAAATATCAAGACACTTCCTCCCCCCTCAATAAATCTGGTGAGCTGATCGGCGAGGCCGCTACTGATGCGTTCCAGTCCGGTCCACACCACGGAACGATAGTTGGCAAAATTGACATTCGCCAGACTTCTGTCCGAAACGACGGTGGTCTCAAACTGATCGAACACATCTTGGTAGAGAATCCGAAGATTGGGCGAAGACACAGACTCTACCAGCAAAATGGGCTCTTTGTCAGGAACATAGCAAGAAAAGTATCGCTGGTTATCAAAGTCAATGGGCCGATCGTCAAGCTCAATGTAGCCAGAGAGCCAGCCACTCGCACCCGGCGTGAAAGTGATTTCAATAGGCTTTCGTTCATTGGCCTCCAGCGATTGAGTTGAAATGGCCACTGCCTTGCCCTGCAATAGTACGCGGACACTCAGATCTTGTACTGCCGTCGGTCCATCATTGACCAATGTGAGTCGCATGGTCATGGGCTTGTCCGCTTCCAGAATTCGGGTAATCACCTCGTGATCAGAAATATAAACATTGGCTGGCTGCCGACTGGCGACGGGGACCAAGGAAATGAAAAGGCTGGAATCTGAGACGTTGGCGGAAGTTGAATCTGTCAGTACAGTGGACGCTTGAAAGTCGCTGATGAGGTATAATTCTCGCAGGGCGCCGGTGGAGCGTTCAAAGAGGCCATCGCTCAGGCTCAGGATCTCGGCGAGGCTCCGCGTATTTTGCTCATAAGAAAGCTGCTCAAGCTGATCTAAAATTTCTTCTTTGCCAGAAAAACCAGCCTGAAGCGCCAGGTTGCCGGTACCAGAGAGCACAAATTCGTCCTCGGGTCCATAGGCTTTGATGAGATTGCGCGCTAGCGAGATGGCTTGCCTTAGGTATTCGCCCCGCTCATTCGAGGCCTTCATGCTTTCGGAATTATCGATGACGATGACCACAGATCTGGCTCCTTGCACCAATCGCTGACCTGATTCGAGGCGCACGGGATTGGCAAACATAAGCACCAAGGCAGCGAGGCCGAGGAGGCGGAGCAACAACAGGAGCCAGCGCTGAAATCGCACCCTGCGAACGACCGTGCGCTTGACTTCTTTGACGAAAGCCACGTTGCTAAATAGAATTTGCTTGGGTCGCTGAAGATTGAAAAAGTGAACAATGATCGGCACCGAAAGCGCCAGAAGGCCCCATAGTGCGGCTGGGTTCAAAAAGGTCATCCAAAGGTGTGAATAGGTAGATGAAATGGATCAGGGCAGACAAATATAAAGAGAAAATGAACAATCATCGGACTAGGATTGGCGGATCACGATATCGGAAGAAGGCCTCGGGTATGTCTAAACTTTTTGTAGAAATAATAAACACTTGACTGGCTCCGAAACTTGGTTGTATATTCGCCAGCGTTAAGCGAAAAGTGAGAATGGACCCATCGCCTAGTAATGGAATACTTGACGTATTGCTGTGTCCTGTGGCGACTTCTTTAATCCCCAAGATTCATGTCATCTTCTCCCTCCTCTGCCCCCCTTTCTTCAAGCCCCAGTGCGGTCTCTGTGCTCATGGCGGTGTACAACACGCCTTTCGATCTGGCTCGGCGGGCCATCGATTCAGTATTAAGGCAAACATTTCGTGATTATGAGTTGATTATTCTCGACGATGGAAGTGATTGTACATTAAGCTTGGAACTTCTAAAATATAGCCAGCTTCATCAAGCCAAAATTTCTTACCTCCGGCATCAAAACGTAGGACAATCCTTGGCCATCAATCGAGCGATTCCTTTCGCACAAGGAAAGTACATTTCCATCATTGACTCCGACGACGAGTATAAGCCCAATCATTTGGAGGTAGCGATGCATGCGATGAAACAAGCAGATTTGGTGTGTTCGTTGACCGACACGGTCGTCAGCTGCAAAGAAGACTACTACGTGCCAGACAAGAACGATCTGACCAAAAATATCCATGTGGACGAATGCTACTTAATGGCGACTTTTTTTGGCAAAAAAGAGGTGTTCCAGAGTATTCCTTTGGGAAATATCTATTCTGCTGATAGTGAATTTTTCGAACGAGCGTCTAGGAAGTTTCGGGTCAAAAAACTTTATAGTAGAACATACATTTACTACCGCAATGTGGCTTCGAGTATCACAGCTACGCTGAAAAGCGACCAAATGTCGATGTCATAATACCTCATAACACGGTGATTCTTCGACGTTGAACACTTCTATCCTGATTGATCAGCCTTCATTGCCTCTTGGTACCTCCTTGGTAGCAGCTACCCTGCTTACTGGCGTGTATGACGTGAATCGCGGCGAAAACTTGGAAGAAGATAACTTCAAGCTGGTGAGTGCCTGGTATGATTCGCTGAATCGGCTGGGCCTGCGAGGCCTCATCTTTCACAACACGTTTTCGGCGACGACGGTGGCCCGATATCAGACTGACAACATCAGCTTTGTCCAAGTCAAATACGATCATCGATGGAGCCCCAACGTGTTTCGATATATGATTTATGAAGAATTTTTAGATTGCTACTCGCATCTTCTGGCATCGCTTTTTGTTAGCGATATCGTGGATGTAGAAGTCATACAAAATCCCTTCGAGCAACCGCAGTTTCTAGCTAACGCAGGTGCTGTATTTTGCGGAGATGAACCAGAAATTCTCGACAATCCCTGGATGCATGCGCACGGGCAGCATCTTAGACAATCCCTGCCTGGGTTTGCTAGTTTTGAGTTTGCGAATCGCGATCAAGTCCTGCTCAATTGCGGCATCATTGGCGGTCAGGTAGAGACGATGCGGTCCCTCATGAATCATCTTGCGCAGCTTCATCGAAGCTATACACTGACAAACAAAACGGCTTATACGCTCGATATGGGAGCATTCAACTTTGTGGCCCGCACACATTTTGGAGAGGTGATACAGCACGGTACACCAATTAATACCCGATTTAAGGCATACGAATACCATCGACAAGATTGCTGGTTTCGTCACAAGTGAGAAGTGATACCGCTTCGCTACGAGAAGTGAGACGTTGAGAGTTGAGACTAGAACCCCCAACTCTCAACTCTCAACTCCCAACTC
>DAITMB010000157.1:0-10625 GCA_036835375.1 Bacteroidota bacterium | reverse complement strand
TCTGTCCCCATGTCGTTCGGCACAGAATTTTACGGAAGCGGTCCAAACCTCTCCTTTTGAAAGCGTTTTCTGGGGCTCGGTGGCCTTTGCTGACGTGGACGGAGATGGAGACAGCGACTTCTGATCACAGATCATGGTTTGGTTCAGTAGTCTTTGGCATGACTAGCAAAAGACTTGCGTAATTTTTCGTTATCCGAAAAGATTGCATATAATTTTCAACAAATCCAGCAACAAATTCAAAAAATGGTGGTTATATTTGATCAAAATGAGACGGGTTGTTTCAAGACCTAGTTGATGCGTAACCTACCTCTCAGCGAGGATTACGTCAGTACTCATCAACCGATCACCCGCCAACATCTTGGTATTAAAATCATCTTCGGGGGAGCGTCGATACGGCGCATGTAAAATCGTCCATCCAGTACTTCACAGAGTTCTTTTGTCTCTTTGATTGAATGAAACATGGTGGCTTGTAAGTGAGCTGAACGGCTTTGATGGAACGGAGGGAAATGACTTACCCACTTGCTCTTTGATTGCACGCAAAGTCGAATCATCCTTCAACCCCAGCACAAATGAAGCTGCTCCTACTCCTACAACTTGTGTTTTTGACGCCGCTCCTTTCGGCTCAAACCTTTACCGCAGTCTCCCCATCGTCACCCTTTGAGGGGGTGCAGCAAAGTTCGGTGGCCTTCTCGGACATAGATGGGGATGGAGACGATGACTTGCTCATCACGGGCCGAAATAATTCCACCACGTCCTACGAAGGGATTGCAAAATTGTACGTCAATGACGGAAGTGGTCATTTTACTGAAATCCCAACTACCCCTTTTGATGGCGTCACGGGGAGCGCTGTGGCCTTTTCGGATGTGGACGGAGACGGCGACGTTGATCTGCTGATCACAGGCCGCTACAAATCACCCAGTGCATTTATAGGAATTGCAAAGCTATACGTCAACGACGGTAGCGGTCATTTTACCGAAAAGCTGGGCACTCCTTTTGACGGCGTCATGGACGGTTCAATCTCGTTTTCTGATGTGGACGGGGATGGAGACAGCGACTTGTTGATCACAGGATTCAACAATGCTGGACTCCTAATTGCGAAACTGTATCTCAACGACGGATTTGGAAATTTTATCGAAAAGACGGGCATCCCTTTCGAGGGCGTTTTGAATGGTTCGGTCGCCTTTTCGGATGTGGATGGGGATGGAGACATCGATCTATTGATCACGGGTCGCAATGCGTCTAAAGTAGAAATTGCAAAGCTGTACTTGAACGACGGGGCGGGAAATTTTACCGAAAAAACGGGCGATCCTTTTGAGGGCGTCACGTGGAGTTCTGTGGCTTTTTCAGATGTGGACGGAGATGGGGATGAAGATCTGCTGATCACGGGGAGGAACCATGCTGGGGTAGAAATGGCTCAGCTCTATATCAACGACGGGCTGGGTGATTTTAGCGAAAAGCTGGGCACTCCCTTCGAAGGCGTGATGCGCGGCGCGGCGGCCTTTTCAGATGTGGACGGAGATGGGGACGACGACTTGGTGATCACAGGAAGAAACGCATTGGGATTACACATCGCGAAGCTGTACCTGAACGACGGAGGGGGCAATTTCTCGGAACAATTGGGCACGCTATTCGATGGCGTTGACTTCAGCTCCATCGCTTTTTCAGACGTGGATGGGGACGGGGACAATGACTTGTTGATTACCGGGCTGGACAATCCGGGAGTGTGTATCGCGAAACTGTACCTCAATGAAGGCCTGGGGTCTTCCATTGACCAAGAAGGGAGCATCGTGCAATCCGATTTTGAGCTGTACCCCAATCCCGCCAATTCAAATACCTTGCATATACGGTATGACTCAAAAGAGCGCGGTCAGTTGAGCATCCTTTTATACGACTTGAACGGGCGTCTCTTGTTGCAGCAACGAAGACCCATTGAACCCGGACACAAGACTTATCTGATCGATATTTCCCAGTTGAGCAAAGGGGTTTATTTCGTCAGGCTGGTCGATGGCAAGAGAAGCGGAAGTAGGAGGTTGGTGATTGAGTGAGGAGGGTACTTTATCAAGGGATAATTCTCTCGAAGCCATCATTGTGATGGGAGATCCAGACTAATCAAATCTCTATTTGATTAGCACAAAGATCCAATCTCTAGCCAGGATAATGATTAGTGGTGTAGAAGCTATCTATACAGTCTTTCATTCCTGTGAAAATGCGATGGCTTTGGTTTGTGTGTTCAGTATTTCTGGATATCTTGATAAAATGATCTTGAAGACAAAACGCGCAAACGAAAGATAATGGAAAAAGCACATGGTCCTGACCAGTCGGATGATAAGCGCAAATCTTCGGATTCGCCTAATAATCAACGTGACTCTCGCGTAATTCGACCAGACCATAATATTCCGATCATTAGCAGGATCTATGATTTGCCAAACTTGGCCGTAGCCATATTGGGTATAGCTTTTTCTAGTTTTGCTATTTTGTTATTGAAATGCCTCTACCATTTGGACGCATTATCTATGGCCGGAGATGGGAGGTCGAGTTCTGTTGTCATTGCGATCAAGTTGCTGCCTGACTCCGGGCTTCCAATTCTCGCTATCCTTTCTGGGCTTTCCATCGCGTGGTCTCAGCATTGGATCAAGAAGCGAAATACATTAAAACAATATGTCGAAAGCAAGGAAAAAATGATCCCGGAGCATTGGCCTCACTCTAAGATCAAGTCGATTTATCTGGAGCTACCGACCTATTCTTTCTATCACAGTCCCTACGGTATTAAGAAACCTGACTCGCGATTTATCGGGCGTGAGTTGCTTCGCAGTCGCCTCAAGACCATATTACTCCGGAGCACCTCCAAAGCTGGTGCCTATCTGATTACGGGATTTCGCGGAATGGGCAAAACAAGCCTCGTGCGAAAAGTACTTTCCGACATCACCCGTGAAGGAGAGGGATTTCGCTCCATGTTCGGCTTTTTCGGTAGAATGCTGGTGATTCTGAGCCTTAACTCGATTTTTCTGCATTTTCTTGTCAATCCAGAAGGCCATTACCAGTCCTTGTCGATCATCTTTTCCTTTGCGGTATGGCTGTTGACGTACCTCGCTTCCCGGCATTTGATGAATAGCGATCCTCAGCGGGCCAATATTCGGCATTATTTCCTGAAAGAAACCAAAACGACGTCGGACGACACACCCCTTGTGACTTGGGAGATCGATCAACACAAGTTTCTCTGGGAGCAGGTAAGAACTTTTCTCAGGCAGTTTTCCTTCGACCGATTCTTCAAGTCGAAACTGACACTTGAGTTGATTTCGGTCTATTATCTCTTGACGGTCATTGTTCTGTCCATCACGACTGCTTGGCTGTCGTTGATTGGCATCAAGGGAAGGATATTCTGGTCCATGCTGTTTTGGCAATTGCTCTTCTTACTCATTGGCGGACTGGTTGTTTTTGTGAATGAAAGATGGATGCTTCGACTCATTTCCAACAAACTTCGATCGAAGCAACAAACAAATGATATCCAGGAACATGAGAAAAAGGGTGAAAAATCCGCCTTTCGATTTTGGAAACCACTACAGTATGGATGGCAGGGCTTTGTTCGTGGCGCGAAAGACCATCTCAATAACCGTCACCGAATTCCGATAGAAGTGAGCCTGGCTCAGGAAGATCTCAAGGAATCAGATGTACTTCGCATCCTGAGTTCCCGGCTCTACAGCGAATACAAGCAAATCCTCAAGCCCTTTTTCTCAGTTCACAGATTTGTGTGGTACTTTTTAGGGTGGGCGGTGATCCTGCTAGTCACAGGTGTGGTTGGCTACAATCAGGTGGCCTATCCCATCCAACTCGATATGAAGCGCGCGTTGGGGCTGTCCAGCTATTTTCCCAGCCAACTAATCGATTATCGGAATGAAGCTGAGATTCATTCGATCCATCGTTATTTTAAAGACCACCTGAAATCTACTTCTGGCAGCCTAACCAACACTAATCAACTCGACGAAGCGGCCCTAGAACGGATAGTGTTTTATGCAAAGACCGTTGGGAAAGATTCCCTTGAAGCAACTTCGGTCACGACCGCCCAGAAGGCCTGTCTCTATCTGGACTTATGGATTTTTTCTCGCACGTGGGATCTTCTTGGTAGTTCCAATGGCGTGACCCTTCCTTCCACTACGCTGTCGCTGTCATCTGCATTTCGATTTCCATTCTTTTTATTCGATTTCAGTTTTTGGGCAATCCTGTTGTTGGTGTATTTCATGACAAGGATCTTCAGAAGCCGGGTAAATTGGATCGGACTGGTGAACCATCATTATGTGTTGCGACGTCTCGAAGAATTAAATGAGTCGTTGCAGTCCGAGATCACCCTCAGCAAGTCCGGGGCACTAGGCGACACCCCGAGATCTATTATTCCCTTCTTCAAGCTCTCGCTTCAAAAAACGCGAACCATCCCAGTGGCAGGGTACCGACAAGTGGAGGAAGAGTTGATTGAAATCTTGATCCTGCTCGATAAGATTCCCCGCATCACGATCCGTCCAGAGTTCATTTTTATTTTTGATGAACTAGATAAAATCCACACTGACTATAGTACAGGGATTGCCGAGAAAGAAGCCGCCGAAATCGCCACGATTTACCGCGATGAAGAAGGGATTTCAGGACTCAACGTGCAGCGAAGACGGAAGCAGGCGATCGAGAAAATTCTCGCAAACCTCAAACGTTTTTTTAGTACGGCGCAGGCCAAGTTTATATTCATTGCCGGTAGAGAAATGTATGATGCCGCGCTGGCTGATGCTTCGGACCGGGAGGCTTTCATCAGCAGTATCTTTCACGAAGTGATTTATGTAGAGAGTTTTTTCAAGGATCCCGCCAACAAAAAGCTGGCAGACCTCACTGGGCTTGCAGAACAGTATGTTTGCAGCTTTCTCATTCCGATTTGGTTCTTGGATCAAGTGACTGAACGCGGCGAGCAAGGCCGCTACAGTAGGACCAAGCCTTGTCTCGAGGTGTATTATCAATACTTGCAAGCCTATGTTTTTCCAGACGAAGCGGATACTGACAAGCTGCCAGAGCAGAAAAATACAAACTTTCAGAAGCGCAAGAAAATCATTTTCTCCCTTCAGCATTTCATCACCTTTCTGATTTTTAGGAGCAATGGCTCGCCGAAAAAAATTACTAAACTATTTGAAGAGCAGCTATTTGCAGATATGCAAGAAGAGCTAAACAATACTTTCTCCAACATAGTGGTGGGGAGAAACGACAAAAGCATTTACCTCAGGATGAACTTCACGGATCAATACCGCTTCGGCTTTTCCGACTACCTCTTCAAACCATTTCTCATCGCCAAAGGCCGTCACACTCGCGATCTCGGAGACCAAATGCTGGTGTCAACTTCCTTTCTACTAGATCACATTTACAAATACCACGCTTCGGGCTTCTCATGGCGCCACTTGGAGCAAACTCCCGAGATCGTCTCAATCAACAAGGCGCCGCAGCTTCGCAAGTTCATCAGCGAGATGTTTGTATTCTTCACCAATAACCACCTGGATGAGATCCTCGGTGGGCTATATCAGTTCAAGTTCAACTCCCTCATTTCCAACGAGATCTCCATCATCTCCAAAATCTCAGAACAAGATGCAGCCTCACTAAATTTCACCCTAGACGAATCGCTCCAGCTCAAAAAGCATTACAAACGCAAAATACATGAGCTCAGGACAACCCAGCGTCAAAACGAACTTTCGGCGGAAAAAGAAGGCTACCTCAACTCCATCGCCACGCTCAATGGCTACCTGGGAGATCTATATTTTTACGACAAAGAATATGAAGATGCGCTGATCCACTACCTCGAAGCTTTGCAATCGCTGCGAAGACAGGACGATCATCATAGTGGTACCCCCTCTAGCAACCTCAATGTGATCCTGAAAATGATGAGGATTACGCTCCGAATCGGCCACACGTATGAGCGGATGAAAGACTACGACTCTGCCTTCATGGCTTATACCAAACTTACCCGCAATATCAGGCTCCTGATGCTGGAACAGGACAAAAAGAAAGGAGTGGGAAATTTGGAGTTCTCCCGAAAGGAGGTGGTGGAATACCATCGACTGATTTTCCAACCACTGCTTGCGAAGCTTCACGTGATTGAAAAATCCGCTGTGAGCCAGATGACCCTGTCCGATCTTCACAAACTAGAAAAGGAGTTAAAGCTACTCCTGGAACGAGTGAATCTGGAAGAAAAGGCTCTCATTAAGATTGAGTTTTACCGAAAACTTGCTGGATTGCTCTACTTCAAAAACGGTAGGCTGATCGGCGATGATTTCCCCAGTAACAGTTCCTATCTCTTTTCCCAGCAAGTAATGATGGTGGAGAAAGCGAATCGGGAAGCAGTTGAAAAAGCGAAAAGTAAGGCCTACTCTGGGTCAAATCCCCATCCTACGAAAGTAAATAAAGGGGAAATGAACCCGCTGACCTACCGCGATTTCAGGGTTCCTGTCACAGCATTTCAATATTACATTAAAATTCTGGCTTTGATGCATCAATACATTTTGGATGTTTTCGAAGATCCATCCGAGATAAAAAGTTGGATGAATAGGATAAAATCAACTTCCTCGCAACCGAGTGAAAGAGAGTACTTAATCTTTTTCACCGAATTTTACTTGAAAGGCTATAGTGAGGTAGGACATGGATCACGTACCAAAACCCTTTTGATTTCCATCGCAAGAGTCCTTTCGGATCTCGGAAATGTAATGCTTAGCTGTGTGTACCAAGTGGATGATCGTTCAATCAATCTCCGTGATTTGGAAATACTCTTCTCAGAAAAGTTTTCGGAGGCTAATAACATTCGAGCGCTGCTGAAATTGCTACGCGATAATGCAAACCCTCCAGTTCTCAACCTTGTGATCTACTTCTTCTACCTCTCAGGACAGTTTTTCAAGCGAAGTGCCCGCTATAACAAGTATTCTTTCCAAATGAAAAAAATACTCATTCTCTTCTCTCGAATTGCTAGATCACAATATCTCGGGGAAATTGACCGATCACCCGTAAATCGAACTACCGTTAATCCGAATGTTGGTACCATCGATTTCAGCGACGCATTGCTCCAAAAGCTCAAATCTCACATTGTGAGAGAATGCATGGAGGTCACCGACCGAGCCTCGGAGTTCACCCGCAGGCAACATCTCTACGAGTACGAAGAGCTACTTTCGGAAGATTTTTCTCCCACTGCTCGCAACCGCTCCCTCTTTCACGACAGTCGGCTTAACCTTCCTGACTCTCGTGAGATCATCTTGCTGTACAACGAAATCAGGCTCTTTGCAGGGAAAAAATCCTGCCCCAGGATCATGACTCCCTACTCGACTGTTCAAAGCCGGATCACGCATTTTTGGACTCAAAACTATTCCGTTCATATCAATGAGAAAGAGTTCAAGTCCGAACCCAAATCCCTCAAAAAAACGCTCTACAGGCTAGTGCAACTTCGAGTGCTGGAGAGGCTTCAGTTGATCAACGCAGAAAAAGCTCCTGGCCAACAGGAGGAGCTAACATGGCTGTGGGGCTACCTCGGAGAGATTTTATCACCAAAGACACGAGAAGATCTTACAGGAAATTCAAATTGGCAAGAAGAGGCAAAGGATAAGATTCTTGAGAAAACTCAGGATTTCCTAGATAAATGGCAAAAATCAGAAGACAGTACTCAGTCGGAAAATCAAGATGCCTCGAAAAAAGAATCTACTTCCGGTAACCGCAATCCAGCCGCAACTACTCTTGCGAAAGCTAAGCTCCAAGAGATAGAATACCTGATATGCGATTCGATTAATTGTCTTACAGAGATGGCCAAAATCGCCTATTTGGCAGACCCCTCCTATTATTTCAATCATTCACTCATCGGCAACATCCACCACAAATTGGGCGACTGGTGCAAATACTTCCATATGCTGCAACGAGTGGAGGAAGGGAGCTTTGATGAAAGAAAAGTTGGCATCAAAAAGCGGCCCTCTACCATGCGCTTACGCGAACTCATCAGCCAAAACGACATTCAATACTTAGATGTAGGCTATCATTACAAAAAGGCGGAGCAGCACTATTATCTCGCATTGGAAATGCACAATGAGGGGGTGTCTTATCACGACCATGTGCTCAATAACATGTATTTTCTCGACAATGACTTCAACGACGACCTCTACCACTTTCATGCTGCGCTCGAAAGGCAATTTATCAACACTGGAATGCTTCGCCGCAGAATTCAGGCGGTGAAATCCAAAGTCGTCACGGTGGAACTTTTCAATTATGAAGATCATTTCGGAGAGTAAGGATTTTCATTCGACATATCTTCTTAGGTTGAAGTAATAGGATATCTTCTCCCCACATTCTGTATCTTCCAATTTCACTACACTCCACCACCAAATAGCACCGCTTATGACTGTAGAAGAATTTGTTGCGAAGTATGACCCAAAAGTGCGAGAGATTAGCTTGCAACTGAGGGCCATCGCCCAGGAACTATTGCCCGAAATGGACGAAATCTTATTTGAAGGGTGGAAAAATATCTCTTACGGAACGCAGGGGAGCAGATCAGACAAAGATTTGATCATCTACATTGCTCCGCTCAAAGACAGCGTAAACCTTGGTTTTTATCGTGGAACAAATTTGCCCGACCAGAAAAAGCTATTGAAGGGAACCGGCAAACTTCTACGACACATCAAGCTAAAGTCAATGGCAGATTATGCACTAGATGACATCAAAAACTTGATACTCGAAGCAAAAACCGAGCGATTGGAGACGAAATTACCTGATGTTTCGGGTGGCGCATAGCGTGAAGACCCTAATTACAGCCACCTTTCGGTTGGGGCAGAAAAAGTATGTGACCGACAAATCTGATGTGCTTGTAGCGCTTCCAGCAACTGGAATCGGAAACGTTACAGTGAAATTTAGCTATGTTTGAAAAAGGCTTTGCCCTAAGTCCTGGACCAACAGCGCATTAGGTGCAACAAAATGAATCTTCCTATCTCTGTTCGCTTCCCTGACAAACATCTTCGAGCCAATCACATGAATCAGATCAACAGTTGGTTTTTCATTGCCATTTCTCTTTGTAGCCTCCACGCGATGTCTCAACCAAAGATCATTTTTGACACTGACTTTGGGGGCGATGCTGATGATTTGGGAGCATTGGCCATGTTGAATCATTTCGTGAACAGAAATGAGTGCGATTTGCTCGCCGTGATGGTCTGGTCCACCGAATTGTATGTAGTTCCCGCTGTCGATGCTGTCAACACTTTTTATGGCAATCCTGACATTCCCATTGGCGTGAGAAAAGATGAAACCTACCTAAGTGATTGGAATTACGCCAAACCCATCGCAGATGCTTTGCCTCATAACAAAACCTACAAGTCAGTGGATGAAGCCACGTTGTTATATCGCAAGATCCTCTCCAACAGTAGCGATAAAAGTGTGGTCATCGTGACGGTAGGACCGTTGAAAAATATCCAAAATCTGCTCCATTCGCGGGCTGACAGTATCTCTCCCTTGTCTGGAAAAGAACTCATTGAGCTTAAAGTAAAGGAATTTGTCGTCATGGGCGGTCAGTTTCCACAGGGTGAGAAGGAGTGGAACTTTGATGGCAATATGCCCGGAGTGACAAGAAGAGTGATTGAGGATATAACCATTCCAATTGTTTTTTCCGGCTATGAAGTGGGAGTAGGAATACGAACAGGAAAGGTATTCAATACGCTAGATCAGAATCATCCACTGTATGTTGGATTTATGCACTTCAGCGCCCATGCTCCTTGGATGAAAGATAACTTTACTGGTCAAATCCTCGACAACGCGACCTACGACCAAACGGCTGTGTTGTACGCCGTCAGAAATGGAGTTGGCGTGTATTGGGACAAAGTGGTTGACGGTATATGCGTTCCTGATGAAGTGGGTGGGAACCAATGGATCAAAAAGCAAGGTTCCAATCATTCGTATTTACAACTCACCATGAAAGAAGAAGATTTGGCTCGTCTCATCGACTCCATGATGATGGGTGATTTTTGATAGGTATTCGGGCACCGATCGCCAGACCGATGCCCGATAAAATTGAATTTTTAACAGGGTAAAAATTCATCAGTCCGCTTTCAAAAATCGGGTTTGGAGCCGCAAACCCTCGGCTGTGTGGAAACTCAAAACATACCAGCCTGATGCCACTCCCTTCAGCGAGAGACGCTCGGTGGTCTGCCCGGTCGTGAGATAACGACTCAACTCCCTCCCCTGCATGTCGCGCAAGGTGAGATGTCCTATAGTCCCTTCGGTGACGGGAAGCTTTACTTCCAGAAAATTTCTCGCAGGATTGGGATAAAGGCCCAAATGTATGTCATCGTGCAACAGCTCCACGACGTTCGAGTAGCTGAAGGCGCCATTGAGATCCACTTGCTTCACGCGATAGCGCAGCTTGCCTTGTGGTACTTCGCTATCAAAAAACGAGTAGCTCTTCACCTCTGACGTAGTGCCAGCGCCGACTACTTTCCCAAGCACTTCGAAATCGCCACCTATGGTTGCGCGCTCCACCTCGAAATACTCATTGTTGGTTTCCGAAGCCGTCTCCCAGCGCAGATCCACACCCCCAGCCTTCGACGCAGCCTCAAAGCCCAACCATGTGACTGGAAAGCCTGGCCCACCGA
>DAITMB010000156.1:0-10701 GCA_036835375.1 Bacteroidota bacterium | reverse complement strand
AGGCAGCAGCTGGAGGCAATTTTGCTCTCGTGCGCACAGGCGACCTCATTGAGGTGGATGTCGCAGCCCGACGCATTCACCTGCACGTGACCGACGAAGAACTAGCGAATAGAAAGGCTTCCTGGCAACCGCTGGATCTTGGGGTGGAACGGGGCTACGTGCGCCTTTACCTCGACCACGTAGAGCAGGCTCACCTCGGTGCAGATCTTGATTTCCTCAAAGGAGGATCTGGCAGCGAAGTCACGCGGGATTCACACTGACCGGAAACGGCTGGAAAACAATAGAAGTAATGGCCAGGGAGATTAGCGCATGCGTTTTCTCCTATTACGCTCGAAATCCTCGAAGATGTACTCCCCTAAGCCCTCTAGACTGGTATAAAAGGCCCGCCCATTATTCACTTGGGTGAACTCCTGCACAAACTGGACCAGCCAACTGTCTCTGGCAATCATAAAGGTTGTGATGGGGATCTTCAAACGGCGACAGGAGGCTGCCAAGTTAAGGGTCTTGTTGAGAATTTTTCGGTCGAGCCCAAAGCTGTTTTTGTAGTATCGAGCGCCTTCTCGAATGCAGGTGGGCTTGCCATCGGTGATCATAAAGATCTGCTTGTTGGTAGCCTTT
Source organism: Bacteroidota bacterium (assembly GCA_036835375.1). Lineage (GTDB taxonomy): Bacteria > Bacteroidota > Bacteroidia > J057 > J057 > JANQTF01. The sequence goes on along the minus strand of DAITMB010000156.1, from coordinate 10,083 downwards.
CGTCTTCTAAGGATATCCATCGCCAGCTCCAGCCCCGCGACGGTGTTGGTGTGGTAGGGCCCCACTTGTAGATAAGGAAGGTCCTTGACATCTATGGCCCAGGCATCGTTGCCAAAGACAATGATATCGAGGGTGTCTTTGGGGTATTTGCGCATGATGAGCTCAGAGAGCGCCATCGCCACCTTTTTGGCGGGCGTGATGCGGTCCTCGCCGTACAGGATCATGGAGTGAGAAATGTCGATCATCAGCACGGTAGAGACCGTCGTACGATGCTCTGTCTCCATCACAGCAAGATCATCTTCTGTCATGATGAAGTCATCGATCCCATGACTGATCTGCGCATTTCGGAAAGATTCCGTCATCGCAATATTTTCTACGGGATCACCAAATTCAAATTGCTTTAGCTCACTCAATGGTTCATCTCCGATCCCAGTGTTCGGGGTACGATGCCTTCCCTGTCCCCCTCGCTTCAACTTACCAAAAATCTCTTCCAAGGAGCGCTGACGAATGCTTTGCTCCGATTTGGCAGTAATGGTAAACGTGCCCGAGGCAGGCTCTTCCTCTGCGATGTAGCCATTCCGCTTAAGGTCCTCAATGAAGTCACCCATGCCATACGCATCGTTGGTGAGGCCATACTGGCGGTCGAGCTGATTCATCCAATTCAGTGCTTCACCTACATCGCCGGAAGTGTAAGTGAGCAAGTCGAGAAAGATCTTGAGCAAGCGCTCAAATGGATCTTTTCCGTCCTCGTTAGGAATATATTTAGAAAATAAGTACCCTTTCATATGGTATTGGAGAAGTTGAAACGAAATGCCAGGCAGCGATCAAAAGCCCATCTGGTCAATCAAAAAAATCCGTGAGAAGGAAAAGTATAGAAAACGAGCCAGCAGAAAAAAGGGCATCCAACGCACAGCAATAAAAAGCACCTGAAAACCATGTAGAAGGGTTCACCAGATCAACTCACTCGCGACGCCTCTTCAACAACTTTCTCTGATTCCTGAAGTCTAAAAACGGGAAGTCATCCGCTTTGTTAGAGAGAAATGGGGGTGAATGTTTTGGGGGATGGGTAGTGGAGCCTGGCTCTTGTTGAGTAGCGTCACCATCATACTCTCTGAATGACGAAGTCTTTCTGTTCACTAAGAATCACATCCTACAAATTCGTTCACAATCCAGACTAAAGCAAAGTTTTTCATTCTGACGGAACGACTGGCAACTCCTCCAATTCAAAAACTTGAGACATTCCCAACCCTTTCCTTGTCAGCCGTTGACCTTCATCACCTAACACGATAACCAGAACAAAAATTCACCTCCCAAAAACCAGTATTGTTTAAAGACAATCTCTCGACAGCGACTGGGAGGCGGGATTTTTCCGCATGGCAGAGGCGCACCCCTCGGGTGAAGGCCTATGTCAAAAAACCACCGCCTCGGCTTTGGAGTGCCCTATTGCTATGGCTCACAAAAAAGAATGTATCGCCCCGATTTCATCGTCCTCATCGACGATGGTCAGCGACCCAAGGAGCTTCTTCACCTCGTCTTAGAAGTCAAAGGCTACCGCAGCGAAGAAGCCAGAGAAAAAAATCCACGTTGGAGAACTACTGAGTGCCATGCGTCAACAACCTAAAGGTCTATGTCCACTGGGATTTCGTCGAGTTGGTAGAGGTTTTTTCAGATCGAAAAGGAACTGATCGACAAAATAGGGGAATTGATTAGAGCCGGCAATTGACGGGATCTTCAGGGTTTTTTGCCTCATTTTGATAGAGACGCCCGTATCGCTTACCAAAAACAGCCTTTGCAGAATCAAGTACTCACCCACCCAATCATCGGTTTCGCGATGAAGGTGTACAACACACTGGGGCTTAGCTTCCTCCAATCTGTCTATCAAAATGCCTGATCTACCAACCCTCCCAAGCGGGCTTGCCTGTTGTATGGCAGCACCCGATCGACGGGTATTATCAAGACGCATGGGTTGGAGAGGAAGAGGGATAATATGTGTTAAATTAGATTTGCCAAACAGTCAACTTACGAAATACAGTGGCCGAATCACACGTAACCAATTGCCGCAAGAACATACATTTAAGAAGAATTTACACGAAGCAAAAAATTCGTATTCCATCGAAACTTATGTCTGCGGAGGTTTTTGACTGTTAGGAATGGAGATTCTTTCTTGACCCCATTCGTCGAGTACTTCTGTTCCCTATGCTGGAGCCATAGAATACATCTTTACACGATACATTCAGGGCGTGGGGAGCAACCAATTCCATTCACTCAAGGGTGCCCGGTAGTGATGTGCCGTGAGGTCGTGGCTCAAGGGAGTCACCGCCACGTAGCCATGGGAAAGGGCGTGTTCGTCGGTGTCGTCGCCGTGGTCCATGAGTTTGAACTTGCCAGTGAGCCAGTAGTAAGTTTCTCCAGTAGGATCGGCTCGCTTTTCGAATTCTTCTACCCAGCGGCCCATTGCTTGCCGGGTGATTCTGATTCCCTTGATTTGCTCAATCGGCAGATACGGAATATTCACATTCAGGCATTGGCCCTTGGGAAGGCCGTGACGCAAGGCAAGCTCAATCACGGTTCGCACCACGACCTTGGCAGCGGAAAGATCAGCCTCGTGGGAGTAGTGGCAAAGTGAAAATCCGATAGCCGGCAGGTCCTGCATGGCGCCTTCTCGCGCGGCGGACAAAGTGCCGCTATAAATAGTGCTGGCGGAGGAGTTGCTGCCATGATTGATCCCGGAAAGAATAAGGTCAGGCGCACTGTCCATGACCACCCCTGTGGCGATCTTGATGCAATCGGCTGGCGTGCCACTCACAGCATGACCCGTGATGCCATGGGGAAGCGACTCCTTGTACACTCTGATCGGTTTTCCGATAGAGATCGCGTGGCCCATACCGCTCTGCGCACTATCGGGAGCGACTACTGTGGTGTCGCCAAATTCACGGGCGACATCTAGCAGAGCAAGGATACCGGGAGCGTGAATACCGTCGTCATTTGACAAGAGAAGATGGGGCTTGAGGGACATAAAAGGGCTTGATAAATGGCTGAAGCAGGGAGAAAGAGGCGCTTACCACAAATGGTGAACGTGTGGCCGAATGAACTTTTCGTACACCGCTGCTGCGTCTCGCATAGCGATGTCTGGCAAAGGAGGAAGCTGCGATGCGAGCACATTACCCTCTACATGCTCGGGGCTGCTGGCTCCCGGAATGATGGTCGAGACGGCATCGTGCATCAGGATCCACCCGAGGGCGTGCTGCACCAAGTATTCTTCTCCAAAGAGACGCTTAAATTCCTTCACCGCCTTTAGGCCCTCCTCATATGGAACACCTGAAAAGGTCTCCCCTTTATCGAATGCCTGCCCTTCGCGGTTGAAATGGCGGTGATCTCCTTCCTCAAAAGTGCTCTCTGAGCTAAATTTGCCTGTGAGCAGCCCGCTGGCCAAGGGCACCCGCGCGATTACCCCAACATTGGCCTTAATGGCCGCCGGGAAAAATTCCTCGGCTGGCTTGATGCGCATGAGGTTGAATATGATTTGAACGGTGGCGACACCGGGATGCTGAATCGCTTTGAGGGCTTCGTTCACCGTCTCGACACTCACGCCGTAATGACGTATTTTGCCTTGCTGCCTCAATTCATCCATGGCCCCAAATACTTCGGCTTGATCATATACTTGGCTTGGAGGGCAGTGGAGTTGGACGAGGTCGATGGTATCTCGCCCCATGTTGCGGAGAGATTCCTCTACAAATCTCGTGAGGTGCTCTGGTGTGTAGCCTTCAGCGACATGGGGCTGCAATCTTCGGCCAATTTTGGTGGCGACGATGACTCGTTCTGTGCGTGTTTTTACAACACGGGCCACGAGTTGCTCACTGAGGCCTTCGCTATACACATCAGCGGTGTCGATAAAGTTAACCCCTTCCTCTATGGCTTTGTGAATAATGCGCTCTCCCAGCGCCGCATCAAATCCAGAACCCCATCGCCCACCGATCTGCCAAGCACCAAGGGAGACCTCTGAGATTTTCCAGCCTGTTTTTCCAAGGGTACGATACTTCATAATATATGGAAGCTAAGTCAGCTATTTTCTCGCGCTAACTTACACCAAAGGCACCCTGAAAGCCAAGGGCGGCACAAGAGAAAATGAAAATTGAATGAAGAACTATAGCTTTTGACTCTTTCTTCGTTCGTCGAAAACGCCATATCTATCCCACCACGAGAAGAGAATGCTGAAGGTATGTCACCCGTACTTCTCATTCATGTATTGAAAAGCCGCTGTGATGAGCTCGCGAAGCACGGCCTCATCAGCGTCGGAGAGGCGCTTGAGGTAAAGGCAAGCCTTGCCAGTTCTATATTTTCCCAATCGGGAGAGCAGTTCTTCGTAGCGCTCAAATCCCGACATGAGGTAGAGGCTCATGCTCTGCTTTCGAGGTGAAAATCCCACCTTGAAAAAATCTCCTTCCCGCCCACTCTCATAGCGATAATGGTATTCACCGAAGCCCACAATGTCTGCCCCCCAAAGTCGGGGTTCGAGCCCCGTCCAAGAGCGCATGAGAGCGAGGAGCGCAAGTGCATCTGCCCGGCGCTGCTCGTCGGGGACACTTATGAGGAAGGCTTCGACGGATGCTTCTGTCCGCTGGGTTTTATTTGAGTTGCTTGCCATGAGTCGGAAGTTCGGGGAGAGAGGGAAGGAAAAGCAATTCTCTCAAAATCTACGCTTTTCCCTGATTTAATACGCCAAAGGTAGAGAAGGTAAGCGCAAATCATGCCTTGGAATGTCTGTTTGGTTCACGCATGGAGTCGTTCAACCAAGCGCATGTTCGCGGAGAATTCAAGATGGATGGACACCAGCTGGTGAGGACCTGGAAGACTGTTGAATTGTGAATATGAACAAAAAAATCGGGCTTTGTACGGGTTTATCATTGGTAATGTTCCCTATATGGAATTTTTTTATTTCCAAAAAACAAATTCAGACTGACAGGGTTAGGGCCATACATTAACACACGAAAAACATGCTTCAATATCTTCGAATGCTTCCTATGAGCGCGAAAATTGGATTGGGAACTACACTCCTGATCATTTTCGTTGCTGAAATCCTCTTCTTCACCGGCCATCAACTCAATGCCATTTTCGTGGGCTTGTGGGCACCAACGCTACTCGGCTTCATGAATTATCTCAAGCTTACCAAATAATGATTCCCTACCTTCTTGACACGCCACATCTTACTATTCTTGGATTTTCAATCATCGTTTTCACTCTGGGCATCTTGATGCTCGCTTTTACATCTAAAGAGTTTCACAAGATGAGCGAGAAAAAGCCGCCCGATCACAACGATGAAACGGGTGCCAGGGCTTTTCTCGCCGATCGGGTGAGCGAAATGTTTAATGATCCTAATCGTGCTAAAGAGCATGATAGCAAATAGGCATCTTGATAAGAGCTATTCTTCCATTTCAAGATTTAAAATTCTTGGAGGTAAATAGATCTACCATGATCGGCATTTCCTATGTCCTCGCTATCTTGCAGGCTAAGCATGAGGCTCACTCATGGTTATTTTCCCCGCATTCGATGTCAAAACAAACTACGCTCTTCTCTATTCATCATGGCCTTGGGGCCAAAATGATCCCCTTTGCTGGCTATGATATGCCTGTGAGATACACCGGCGACAAGCAAGAGCACATGGCTGTGCGACAAGCTGCTGGCCTCTTCGATGTGTCGCACATGGGTGAATTCATCATAAGAGGCCCACGTGCGCTGGAGCTCATTCAGCGCGTCACTTCAAACGATGCTTCTAAGCTACGTCCCGGAAAGGCTCAATATTCCTGCCTCCCCAATCACGCTGGCGGCATCGTGGATGACATCATCGTGTATCATATTCGCGACGATCAGTACATGATCGTCGCCAATGCTTCCAATATCCAAAAAGACTGGGATTGGATCACGGAGTCGAATCGCGGCATAGGAGCCGAAATGATCGATGTGTCGGAAGGCACTTCTCTGCTCGCTGTATCTGGCCCAAAAGCGGAAACCATTGTTCAGCAATTCACCGATTGGGATCTCTCGGCGCTGGGAACTTACGAGTGCATCAAAGGAACCTTTCACGGAGCCGAAAAATCGCTCATTGCCACGACAGGTTACACAGGGGAGCGTACTTTCGAAATTTTTCTGTATAACCAGCATGCCGAACGGATCTGGAATGACCTACTGGACGCAGGAAAATCACACGGCCTCATCCCTACGGGCCTCGGTGCACGCGATACCTTGCGCTTGGAGATGGGCTATATGCTCTACGGCAATGACATAGATGATACGACAACTCCACTGGAAGCAGGTCTCGGATGGATCACGAAGCTAACAAAAGGTGATTTCAACGGGCGGGAAGTTCTTCTAAAACAAAAAGAACAAGGCCTTCAACGCAAGCTGGTTGCTTTTAAGCTCACTGAGCGCGGCATTCCCCGTCGTGATTATGAGATCGTGAAAGATGATCAGGTGGTAGGCTCTGTTACCTCAGGGTCTATGTCGCCTGTGACTGGAGATGGCATTGGGATGGGGTATGTGCCCATCAAGATGTCAGCTTTTGACGAGTCACTCCACATCCGCATCCGAAACAAGGATATCCCCGCTGTAATCGTTAAGCCTCCCTTTGTTTGAATTTTTGCACAATCCCTTATTTTCATCAAACAAATACTTCTATCAGATCCCTCGCAGTCGCTATCATCTCCCACGAATGAGTCAACAACTATTTTTCGCGAATAGCTGCCCTGACTGTGGCAGCCAGTTGCTCTATGGAGGAGGCAAAAAAGAACTACTTTGTGGCAAATGCGGTTACAAGCGCACCCTTCAGCGCGGAAGCGACCAAGTCGTAGAAAGAGCATTGCTGCAAGGCACGAATTTTGACCCTTTTAGCAAGGGCAAATGGCCGAACATAAATGCCCATGTGTGTGGGGAATGCAAAGCGGTGTACGCTATGTACGATGGAACAACACTCGACATTTGTCCGATGTGTGCCCAATCAAATGTGGCTCCTTCCTCTTCCTTCCCGGAATCGGCCATTTTGCCCAAAGAAATTCTTCCCTTTACCATCCCCCGCCACCGGGCCCAGAAGATTCTCCGCAAATTTTTCATGCGTCGCAGGCCTTGGTTGTTGCCGCCCGCCTTGTTTCACACACTAAGGGAAGAACGACTACGGCAGGTCTATGTGCCAGTTTATCTCTTTGAAGTCTATGTGCGAGCGAGTTGGAAAGCCAAAGCTGGGTTTCGTATCCCGGTAGCAGGCAAAGGACAAATCGAAGAAAAAGAAGTGTGGGAACCCGTGACTGGGTATTGGGAGCATTTTTTTGAGGACCAATTGGTCATGGTCTCGCACAAGATTCAGGGCGGCCTGTTTGGGGAGATCAATGATTTCCCTATTCGCGATTTTGTCAACTACGATCCCCGCTATTTGGAATCATTTCCTGCTGAAATTTCCACTAAAGACCCGAAAGACAGCGCCAAGGAAGTAGAAAAAGTCATCGACGCGCACCTTAAGGAAGTGGCCAAGAAAAACATCAAGGGCGAAAAAATCGAAGAACTGGCGATCCTCGCTGAGCGCCAGGCGATCACATTCCGGGTAGCGCTTCTTCCCATGTGGGTAGCTTCTTTCTCCTACTATGGCAGATCTTTTCAGTACCTCATCAATGGTCACACCGGAAAACTGGCAGGGCAAAAGCCGCTGTCTCCCTGGCGAATCGGCGCGCTCTTACTGACACTCATCTTCGCACTCATCCTGTTGATATGGGCGACACTGTGAAAATGCCTTGCCGGCTCCATGAATAAGAGCGCATTCCCCTATCCGCCCACGCCCAATCCAAGCTGTAGCCGAACAGCTGGCATCCAAGTCCACCCGGGCTTCAGCGGCCACCGACCGTACACGCTGGCATCTGTATCCAGATAATTTACAGACACACCAATAGCCGAATCCATGTAGCCCCATCGACCCAGCCGCTGCTGAAATCCCATCATCGGACACAGCGACACGTAGTCACTCACAAAGTAGGCGAGGGGCCCGTCAACCCTGCCGTGCAATGGGATCACCGGAGTACTCACTTCCACAGTCCAGTACGTAGCCGAAAACCCCGAAGCGCGAATGGAAGGCCTGCCGCCTTCAGTCAGTTTTCGGTAATATCGCGGCGCGACTACGAGGGTGACACCGCCCGCCTCTGCCTGCAAGCGTGGCAAACCGCCGTCAAGATCTACAAAAATGTATCTGGTACTCAACTCCCCGAGAAGCGACCAGCGGGGACTAAGTTTCCCTTCCAGCCCAAGGCGTGCTGTCCCTCCCCATCCAAATCGATTTTGCCAACGAAACAAGGAGCCCATGTCCAGCCTGATGAGCACCTGTTCATGTTCTAATCTACGTTTCTTGCCAGAGGAAACACTATCACCCGGCATCTCCATGGTAGCTTGCCCCTGTGCTGGGAGACTAGCGGCAAACCAAAGGGCGGCGAGGAAGAGACGTACATGCATCGGCAGAGGTATTCGAATATTCTGAAAGGTACAAATCTTACAGAATCTCTCCAGAATTGACGCCGAATTTCTACTCGATATCTGAAGGGTAAAAATTTGTCACCAACCTGAGGAACGTGTGGCCGGAAAAGGAATCTTACCAAGCAGGTTGAAGAGACCAGGGGAAAGCTGCCAGAGGCAATTGATCACTTCGAATTATCCTGACAAGCTTGTTGCTCAATGCGTGCCAATACTTGCTTGCGTCGCTGCTCCAGGCGAAGAAATCGTCCTCCGGTAGCTTCGTGGACATCTTCACCGCTAAGAAGTAACGCGAGGCTATCTAAGGACAAATTGATCACTTCATATTGACGAATCAGCGACGCTATTCCTTCTACCTCCTGCGCGCTGTCTAAGCAGGCAAATACGCGCAGTTCGTCAGCCTCTTTGGTTGACTCCCATTCGTTGAGAGATGCCTGGTCCGGCGTAGCAATGGTGGATTCTGTCTCTGCGATCGGGAGGATATTCGGCGAAAGAGAAGGCCAGCCCACCCACAAAGCGCCTAGCAGGGCAAGCACCGCAGCAGTGCGAAGTGCGAGCTTCCACCCAGAAGCTGCTCCGGGGAGCTTCCCATGAAGAGAAGACTCAATTTTTTCCCAAATGGAAGTTGGCGCAGAATATACTGGTAGCTGCCCGATCGCAGCCAGAAGCGATTCGCGTCCCTTCTCTTGATCATTCTGCTCAGCCAATTTGGCTTCCAGCCGCTCCCACGCATCGGCGGGAGCTTCGTGCTGTGGTAATTGCCGGATGCTGCGGCGCAGCGTTTCTCGGTTATATTCTTGATCGTTCATCGGAGTCCTATTGCGGTGATGATGCGCTGCAAATAGCGCTTCGCATGAAACAGCTGCGACTTTGATGTACCAACGGAAATGCCAAGCATCTCTGCAACTTCTTTGTGCGAATAGCCCTCCACTTCGATCAAAACAAATACACTCCGGTATCCAGCTGGTAGCGAGGCGATGGCTTTTTCTAAATACTCCACCTCCAGTTGATCCCCCCAATCAATGACTTCACCCTCCTTCTCGTGGTCGAGCTCTTCGGTAGGGATTCCTTGCTTTCGAAGTTTACGATAGGCCGTGCGCACAACGATGGTTTTGATCCAAGCGCCCAAAGTTGACTCTCCCCTAAATCGATCCAAGGAAGAGAATACAGCCAAAAACGCTTCTTGTAGGGCATCTTGTGCCAACTCGGACTCATTGAGCACGCGGAGGCAAAGGGTGAACATGGCATCCTTGTACCGATCGTAGAGCGCCTTTTGCGCAAGGCGATCCTGTGCTAAGCACAAGGTCACGAGGCGTTGCTCCTCGGGTCGCGGCCCGAATGGTCGAATGTTGTGGTTGGCATCCATCGCAGAAAAAGTGCTGCTTTCTGAGGGAAGGGTTGTATCGACGACACGGGTGCGATCAAAATTGGCTGTCCATGGTACTCTTACTCAGCCACCACCAAAAGGGGTTCTACCCATTTGCCATCTTCGCGAATCAGCTCAATGAGCTCATCCACGGCTTGCGCAGCTGGAACGGCTTTTTTCATGACTTCCTTGCCGCGATAGAGGGCAATTTTGTC
>DAITMB010000155.1:0-10713 GCA_036835375.1 Bacteroidota bacterium | reverse complement strand
ACCTCAATGAGGTCGCCTGTGCGCACGAGAGCAAAATTGCCTCCAGCTGCTGCCTCCGGCGAAGCATGTAGTAGCACGGTACCAAAGGCTGTTCCGCTCATGCGTCCATCTGAAATGCGCACCATGTCCGTCACCCCTCGCTCCAATAGTTTGCGGGGCAACCCCATGTTGCCCACTTCCGGCATGCCCGGATACCCCTTGGGTCCCACATGCTGTAGGACCAAAATACTCGTTTCATCCACCTCCAAGTCGGGATCGTCGATCCGGGCTTTGTAGTCTTCAATGTCAACAAAGACCAGCGCCTTGCCGCGATGTGTCATGAGCGCAGGGGTCGCCGCCGAAGGCTTTAGCAATACGCCTTCTTCACACAGGTTGCCTTTGAGCACCGCAATGCCCGATTCTGGCTTGAAAGGTTGGTCGAGGGAGGCAATCACTTCGCGGTCATAGCATTCGGCACCTTGGAGATTCTCACGAAGGGGTTTCCCGGTCACCGTGAGCACATCCGCATGGAGTTGGTCGAGGAGTTCGCGCATGATCACCGGAAGCCCTCCAGCATAGTAGAATTCTTCCATCATGAATTCTCCCGAGGGGCGAAGGTTGGCGAGCAGCGGGATTCCGGCGGAGAATCGGTCGAAGTCTTCGAGCGATAGCTCCACGCCTATTCGACCCGCGATCGCCAGAAGATGTAGGACAAAGTTCGTGGAACCGCCGATGGCCGCGTTGACCATGATGGCGTTTTCGAAGGCCTGCCGGGTGAGCACCTGAGAGAGGCAAAGGTCTTCGCGCACCATCTCCACAATCCGCCGCCCGGTGAGGTGAGCCAAGAGTTTGCGACGAGAATCTGCGGCGGGGATCGCGGCGTTTCCCGGAAGGGTGAGCCCGAGGGACTCTACCATGCAGGCCATGGTGGAGGCTGTGCCCATCACGGCGCAATGGCCCTGGCTGCGGCACATAGCTGCCTCTGCGGCGAGGAGAGCTTGCTGGTCCATGTGGCCTTGTCGTTGCGCCTCGCTGAATTCCCACACATGCGTCGTCCCAATCGTTCGCCCGCGGAAATGGCCGTTGAGCATGGGACCGCCCGAAAGCACAATGCTGGGGAGATCTACACTGCAAGCGCCCATGAGTATGGAGGGGGTAGTCTTGTCGCAGCCGCCCATGAGCACCACGCCGTCGATGGGATTTGCCCGAATGCTTTCCTCTGCATCCATGCTCGCGAGGTTGCGATAGAGCATCGCGGTAGGCTTAATGAGGGTCTCTCCGAGCGACATCACGGGAAACTCCAGAGGAAATCCTCCAGCTTCCCACACGCCGCGTTTCACGTATTCCGCCAGTTCCCTAAAATGAGCATTGCAGGGAGTCAGCTCCGACCACGTGTTGCAGATGCCGATCACAGGCTTGCCCTCAAAGGCATCTTGTGGAATGCCCTGGTTCTTCATCCAAGCACGGTAAATGAAACCGTCTTTCCCTTGTTTGCCAAACCAGCCTTGACTCCGAAGTTTTTTCATACCAATGACTTACGATTTTGTGCATTCCCCATTTCAAGCATGTAATGGAAGTAGCAGAGAAAAAGTACGTAAGGGAAGCCAGCACACTGTCATGACCTATCATTGGGGCAACCAGAGTCGTTACGGTGGGGGTGGATGGGGCATGATGATCGGCCCTTCCATTACATGTGCTGAAGGTACGATGGCTGAACCTCTCCCTCATTTTTCGACTGGTGATTGATGATGGAGTCTGAGGAGCTCCTGTTCAGATGGTCCCTTCAGTGGCATTCGATGGTCGTCTCTGCCACGATGGTGGGGCTTAGGAATGGAACACCTAAATTCAATCCCCTGACGATCAGGAGCATGGCAAACAGGATGGTAAATCCCGTCAGAATGGGTTGGATTTTTTTACCTAAGGCAGGCCGGAGAAGTCCGCCAGCCAAAGACATGGTCAGCATGACGGGGAAAGTGCCCAGGCCAAAAAGTACCATGTAAGCCGTGGCAGGCCACATACCGCCCGTGCTCAAGGCTCCGGCGAGCGCCAAATAGACGAATCCGCAGGGCAGAAAGCCGTTGAGCAGGCCCAATTGGAAGAGCGCGTGAGGTTGGTCTTGACGTAACAGCCGCCCGAGCTGCCTGCGAAGCCACAAAAGGGCGCGATCCAGGGGTTTCAGTCGCAGAAGTGAAGAAGTTAGGCGAACTTGGGCGAGGGCCATCACTAACAGTAAGCTACCCAGTCCGATGGAAAGGCCCTGCTGCCAGCCAGCGATGCTAAAGCCTCGTCCGAATGCCCCCATCAATAAGCCCAAAAAGGCGTAAGTCGCGATACGGCCTCCATTGTAGAGCAGCCTTCCTGGCAAAATGGCTGTCCAGGACCGCCCCTTTCCGGGAAGCGCCATCGCAATGGGGCCACACATGCCCAGGCAGTGCAGGCTGCCAACCATTCCGGCGATGAGTGCTGTCCAGAGAACCATGTGCAATGATCAAAGAAAGAATTTGGACCAGAAATTTCAAGACACAAATAGCCAAAGAGCTATGTACTTTGTGCGGCTGATAATCAAGGGAGAAATAAGCTATCCTGCTGAAAATAAGCGATGCCTCCGTGCACCCAACTCACCTTTGTGAGCCAGCGCCCACGGGCCATTCCCGCCAGTGAAATCTCTTGGCGGTGGTCCAGCACCTGTAGCGTCACTGCTCGGTCCTGCCGTGCATTGTCAGGCTTGTAAAAGTGCACCTCTCCCATCGGCGTGGGTTGATCGGCTGGAAAAGTCAATCTCAGGAGCTTTTCGGGAAGGGAAGTTTCCATGCGAAGTGGTGTGGCCATCTTGTTCGCATTGTAGATCGCGTGGATTTTGTCCTGATACTTGATTTCCTCCGCATAATAATCTTCCGTGACCAGATGAAATTCTTGCTTGACAGCGCCGAACACCAAGAGGAGCATCATGACCACGAAGCCCGTGTACAGGATAAAAATTCTGGTTGCCCAATTCATAGGATCAAAATTAGAAGGAAGTGATATGTCTGATAAAATTGCTTGATGATCAAGTGATGGTGCAGCAATATCCTACTTGATGGGTCCAAGGAAAGACGCTCTCGACTGATCGAGGAGCAAGTCGCCCGACCATATTTCGATGGTGATATCGGTTTGGCGTCCGGTCAGGGTCCCTCTATCTAGCTCCGCTATGAGAATTCCCTTGGCTAAGTCCCTGGGGGCGACTGTCATGACATTTCCAGCCAAGCTAAGCTTGCCTGGGTGTGAGCTCAATCGAAATTCTAACGGATATTCTTGATTGGTTTTGTTCACGATCTCCACCTGATAAAGGTTGGTGATTTTCCCTGGCTGATTTTCCTGAAAAAGCAGTCCGGGTGTACGAAGCAGTACAAACTCGATGTCGCTCCTCGTCGCCAACAGAAAGGTCAACAACCCCAACATAGCCACCAAAAGGGCAGAGTAAGCGATGATTCGGGGAGTGAATCTGAAAGGGGTTCCATTGGCGATGCCGCTGTGCGACTCGTGTCGAATGAGTCCGCGCGGCTTATCGACCTTATCCATGATGTCGTTGCACGCATCGATGCAAGCTGTGCAGCTCACGCACTCCATCTGGGTGCCGTGGCGAATGTCGATTCCGGTTGGGCAAACGGCCACACAGGCATGGCAATCCACGCAGTCGCCCTGTTTGACTGCTGGTTCTACTGCCACATCCCCTACGTTCGGCGATGAATGTTTGCGCTTGAGTTTACCACGCGGCTCTCCCCGGATCCAGTCGTAGGTGACCACCAGTGAATCTTTGCCAAGGAGCACCCCTTGCAGTCGCCCGTAGGGACACACAACCAGGCAGGCTTGTTCCCGAAACCATGCGAACACAAAGAAGAAGATTCCGGAAAAAATGAGGGTAAATGAAAATTTCCCCCAGTGCTCGGCAGGGCCTTCTGTGACCATTTTTGACAATTCATCCACCCCCACGAGGTAGGCCATGACGATGTTGCCTATCATCAAGGAAATGACCATGAAAATGGCCCATTTGCTTCCCTTTTTAAAGATTTTATCGAGGTCCCAGGCTTGTTTCGCGAGTCGTCGCTGGGCGGGCGCATCCCCTTCGATCCAATATTCGATTCGCCGAAATACCATTTCCATGAACACTGTCTGCGGGCAGGTCCATCCGCACCATATTCGTCCAAAAATCACTGTGAACAGGACAATGAAGATGAAAAAGGTGATCATGGCCAAGACAAACAAGTGGAAGTCCTGCGGCCAAAAAGTGACGCCAAATAAGATGAATTTTCGCTCCAGGATGTTGAGGAGAAACATCGGATGACCCTCCCACTTCAAAAATGGACCGATGAAAAGCACGGCGATCACTACATAGGCGAGCAAGGATCTCCAGCGGTAGTAGTTTCCTTTTGGCCGCTTTGCGAATATCCAATTTCGTTTTCCTTCGTGGTCAACCGTGGCAAAGGAGTCTCGAAAAGCTTCCTCTTCATAGATCTCTTCGATGAGATCTACCGGTGTCAATGGATCTTGGGGCGTGGGCATGGTAGCAATGATTACTGGATCAGGGTCACGATCGAAGCGGAATCTGCCGAGGCGTCTGGCAGCACGGGTTCAGGGACATACAATTCGCCCTGCGGCTCTTTGGGATTGACGGGAGTCGTGCCCTGAAGCTCTTCCAGGATGTAGCTGGCCACTTGTTGCATTTCGCTGGGCTTGAGAATGTCTTGCCAAGGCGTCATTCCTTTTTCAATCACGCCGTATTTGATGGTCGAAAACACATTGTTGACGCTGCCTCCATGAATCCAGTATTCGTCTGTGAGATTGGGACCAATGGCGTTGCCTCCGCCGTCTTCTCCGTGGCAGGGCATGCAGTTTACTTGATAGATTTTTCCACCAGCCTGCAAAGAAGCCGCATCGGTGAGCAGGGTCACGCTGCTCTCATTGACCATGTCCACTTGCCGGGCAAGGTAATCAGCTCGCACGGCATGGTGTTCTTCCATGGCTGCGAGGTATTCGCCTTCAGAACTCCAGTCGGTGAAGAAGTGATAATAGCCCATGTAGAGCACCGAAAACACGATGGTGAGGTAAAATCCATATTTCCACCAAGGAGGCAGATTGTTGTCGAGTTCGCGAATTCCGTCATAGTTGTGGCCCATGTCGATGGTGGACTCTTGTTCCACAGGAACAGCGTTTGTCATCTTGGCGTTGATCCACGCCCAGCTCAGAAAGGCAGGACTCGCATCTGTATCTGCGGCCCAAACCTCCGCAGTGCTTTTCGCTTCTCTTTTTTGGCGAATGAGCACAAAGATGGTCAGCACCAGAAGCAAGGAGACAAAGGCGACCACGATCATCGTAAGGATCAAGGCGAGAAGAAGGTCTTCTTCAGAAATGGTTTGGGAGGAATTCTGCGCAACCAGTCCCAACACAGAGAAGAGGGCAAAAGCCAGCAGTAGGCCTGATTTATAGTGTAATGTGTACATGGGGGTTCTAGGATTGTCCGGTGGTAGAAGGGGTAGGAATGGCCTCCGTGAGCGACTGGTCGTCGAGCGGCATAGCAGCCATTTCGTTGACCTCTCGCTTGTCGAGGCGAAGGACATAGACAAAGAGTCCCAAGAAGAAAATCATGAAAATGAGAAAGGCGATCACGGGAAAGATGTCGATGTCAGTCATCGATCGGAGCACGTCTTTATACATAGCAGCAGAGGGTTGATCTCGCCCCTACGAAGTCTGGTGAGAGACCAGACTCCATGGGGGGAGGAGAGATAATTATTCGGTGGGTTCGTTGAAGATGTCAGATCCGAGGCGTTGGAGATAGGCGATCATGGCAACGACTTCCGTTTCGCTGAGCGCCTGTAGGTCTGCTTCGCTCAAAGCAGGATCTATGCTCTTGGCAATGATTTTGGCTTGGGCTTGTAAGTCGGCCAGTGCTTGCGATTCATACCCTTCGTCATAAGGCACGCCGAGGAACTGCATCACCTTGATTTTGCTTTCTAGGTCGCTCACATCCAGCTTCGTATCCGCCAGCCAGCTATAAGAAGGCATGATTGAGCCGGGTGAGGTCGAGCGAGGCTCCACCATGTGATTGTAGTGCCAGGCATCTGACTTCTTCAATTTGCCGGGCGCTCCTGTTCTGGCCAGGTCTGGCCCCGTGCGTTTGGATCCCCATTGAAAGGGGTGATCGTACACAAACTCGCCTGCTTTGGAGTATTCTCCATAGCGCTCGGTCTCAGATCGGAATGGGCGAATCATCTGGGAGTGACAGGTATAGCAACCCTCGCGGAGGTAGAGGTCTCGCCCCTCGAGCTCCAGGGGCGTATAAGGCTTCACAGACTCAATGGTCGGGGTATTGGATTTTACCATGAAGGTGGGCACCATTTCTACGACACCTCCTATGAGAATGAGCACCGTTGCCCAAAAAAGCATTTGGAGGGGGCGACGCTCGATTTTCCGGTGCCAATATTCATTGGTCGGTGGCTCGAAGCTGCGCAGCGCGGGGGCCTCAGCAGCCTCTTCGCGCTGAAAGTTGCCGGCACGAGCAGTCTTGATCAGGTTCCAGATCATGACAATCACCCCCGCGAGGTAGATCGTTCCACCCAGCGCACGCAAGACATACATCGGCATGATCTGCGTGACCGTTTCGAGGAAATTTTTGTACACCAACATGCCATCGGCATCAAACTCTTTCCACATCAAGCTCTGCGCAAACCCAGCCCAATACATCGGTATGGTATAAAGGATGATCCCCAGGGTGCCAAGCCAAAAGTGGAGGTTGGCAGCTTTGATCGAGAACAAAGAGGTTTTCCACATGCGGGGAAAGAGCCAATAGAAGATCCCGAAGGTCAAAAATCCATTCCAGCCCAAGGTGCCCACGTGGACGTGAGCGATGGTCCAGTCGGTGTAATGGCTGATCGCATTCACACTTTTGATCGAGAGCATGGGCCCTTCAAATGTGGACATTCCGTAGGCTGTCACAGCCACCACCAAAAACTTCAGCACAGGATCCGTCCGCACGCGGTCCCAGGCACCCCGCAAGGTCAGAAGACCATTGAGCATCCCACCCCAAGACGGTGCGATCAGCATGATCGAAAACACCGTGCCCAGCGATTGTGCCCAGTCGGGTAGCGAAGTGTAGAGCAAGTGGTGAGGTCCTGCCCAGATGTAGATAAAGATCAAAGCCCAAAAGTGGATGATCGACAGGCGATAGGAATACACCGGACGATTCGCAGCCTTCGGAATGAAGTAATACATCAAGCCGAGGTAAGGCGTCGTGAGGAAGAAAGCCACGGCGTTGTGTCCATACCACCACTGCACCAGTGCGTCCTGCACCCCGGCATAGATGCTATAGCTCTTGACCAAGCTCACGGGTATTTCGAGGTTGTTCACAATGTGAAGCACCGCGACGGTGACCCAGGTAGCGAGGTAAAACCAGATGGCGACATACAAATGTCGCTCCCGTCGCTTGACGATGGTCATGATCATGTTCACCCCAAATACTACCCAGATCAGGGTGATCGCAATGTCGATCGGCCACTCCAGCTCCGCATATTCTTTGCTGGAGGTGATACCCAGGGGCAAAGTAAAAAGTGCCGCAACGATGATGGCCTGCCAACCCCAAAAGTGGATTTTGCCAAGCAAGTCGCTGTACATCCGCGCTTTTACCAAACGCTGGAGCGAGTAATAGACTCCCATGAAAATGCCATTTCCGACGAAGGCGAAAATGACGGCATTGGTGTGGAGCGGGCGCAAACGGCCAAAGGATAACCAAGATATGCCGTCCCAGAGCCAGAAGTCGGGAAGAACAAATTGGAGCGATACGATAAGGCCCACTAGCATCCCCGCAAAGCCCCAGAAAATGGATGCAATCGCGAAGTCGCGCACGAGTACGTTGTCGTAAGAGAATCGATCCAGGGCTTGGGTCTGGCTGCCAGCACCAGGAGAGAGGGTAGGATGGTTGATCATCTTGTGTTGGGTTCTGAAGGATCGGTAGAATCCGTGGTTTCTGGAGATGGAGCAATAGGTGATTGGGTGCCGTCGTCGAACAGCATTCGCACAGATGGGGTGTAGGAATCTTCGTACTGCCCGCTGCGAACAGCCCACAAAAACACCCCGAGGAAGCCGATAGCAACCACGAGGCTGAAGCCAATTAAAAGATAGATGGCACTCATAGGGATCTGAATCAAGTGCCTCAAAGCTATTGGGTTGCGTATCTCGACATGATGACCCCTCTCAAATGGTGCTATGACTTTTGTCAGGAAAATGATCCAAGGGCTGGCAGTGGAGGTTTTGCCCTCGAAGGTGCTGTTTCCAATAAGGAAGCTGGCGGACCATGAGAAAATATCACTCATGAGCCTTTTTGTTCGTTAATACTCCCTCTAGCTCAGGAGTTAGCTCCTCAAGACAAGAATATAAATGCCCCTTCCACTTATCCACACTACCTGACCAATTGTGAATAAATCCCATGTCATTTTTGACTGACTCAGCGTAGTATGTGCTCCTGTTTGAGAGTTCTTTCTAATACCCCCCTTGCTCTCGAACGCTTTTTCTGCTTTTGACTCTAACCTTCACGTCCACCGTTCAGAAACCCCAAAGTACCATGACCAGCACGCAAACCGCCCAGGCGACCCCCCTGGACAGCCTTCGTTCTCTCCCCTATGAAGAAGTTCTTTCCGCCGCCATCGAATATTTCAACGGAGATGAGCTAGCAGCCAATGTTTGGATCAATAAATACGCCCTCAAAGATTCTTTTGGGAATATTTACGATCGCACGCCCGACGACATGCACCACCGCATTGCCCGCGAGTTGGCCCGCATCGAAAACAAGTATCCTCAGCCCCTCTCGGAGGAGACGCTCTATGAAGCCCTCCGAAATTTCAAGTACATCATCCCGCAAGGAGGACCCATGGCAGGGATCGGCACGCCATTCCAGGTCGTGTCGCTGTCCAACTGCTTCGTGATCGGACACGACCACCGCGCCGATTCCTATGGAGGCGTCATGAAAATGGATGAAGAGCAGGTCCAACTCATGAAGCGACGTGGAGGCGTAGGGCACGATTTGTCTTATATTCGTCCAAAGGGAAGTCCCGTCATGAACTCTGCGTTGAGCTCTACTGGCGTTGTGCCTTTCATGGAGCGACACTCCAACTCCACCCGCGAAGTAGCTCAAGACGGACGTCGCGGAGCGCTCATGCTCAGCATCTCGGTCAAGCACCCGGATGCGGAGCACTTCATCGATGCCAAAATGGACGGCACCAAGGTGACTGGCGCGAATGTCTCGGTGAAAATCACCGATGAGTTTATGCAAGCCATGAAAAGCGGGCAGCCTTTCGTTCAGCAGTACCCCATCGACGACCCACAGCCCACTTACACCAAGGAAGTGGATGCAGTTGCCCTTTGGAAAAAAATTATCCACAACGCGTGGGCTTCCGCCGAGCCAGGCCTGCTTTTTTGGGATACAGTCATCCGGGAATCTATCCCCGATTGCTATGCCGATCTCGGATTTCGCACCGTCTCCACCAACCCTTGTGGCGAAATTCCGCTTTGCCCCTACGACTCCTGCCGCCTGCTCGCGATCAACCTCTATGCGTTTGTCGATCACCCTTTCACGCCCGAGGCATCCTTTGATATGGACCGCTTCAGGGAATACGTGCGGCTGGGTCAGCGCATCATGGACGACATCGTGGACCTCGAGATCGAAAACGTGAACAAGATTATCCAGAAAATCAAGGATGATCCTGAAGGAGAAGAGGTCAAGCGCACAGAACGGATGCTGTGGGAAAAAATTCTCATCAAGTGTGAGCAAGGTCGCCGCACAGGCGTTGGTTCCACGGGTGAGGGAGACATGTTGGCTGCCCTTGGGCTGCGCTACGGCTCCGAAGCCGCGCTGGAATTCTCGGTCAATGTCCATAAAAACCTTGCCCTTGCAGCTTATGGCGCTTCGGTAGAGATGGCGCGTGACAGAGGTGCATTCCCCATCTATGACAGTGTCAAGGAAGCCAATAATCCATTTGTGCTGCGCCTCAAAGAGGCCGATCCCGCCCTGTATGCCGACATGGTCCAGTACGGTCGCCGCAATATCGCCTTGTTGACCATCGCGCCTACAGGCACGACCTCCCTCATGACCCAGACGACTTCCGGGATTGAGCCTGTGTTCATGGTGTCCTACAAGCGTCGTCGCAAAGTGAATCCGAATGACAAAAATGTCAAAGTGGATTTCGTGGACGAGGTGGGTGACTCTTGGGAAGAATACCATGTGTTTCACCACAAATTCGTGACGTGGCTGCAAATCAATGGCTACGATCCGGCGGAGGTCTCTACCTACGATCAAGAAGCGCTCCAAGCCATCATTGAGCAGACGCCTTACCACAAAGCGACCTCTAACGATGTGGACTGGGTGGCCAAGGTGCGCATGCAGGGAGCAGTGCAGAAGTGGGTCGATCACTCCATCTCTGTGACGGTGAATGTGCCCAACGATATTTCCGAAGAGATGGTCGCGAAAATCTATGAAACAGGCTGGGAATCCGGCTGCAAAGGCATGACCATTTATCGGGATGGATCTAGATCCGGCGTGCTCATTTCCGACGAAAAGAAAGAGAAGAAGAAGGAAGCCGAATTCAACGAAACCCATGCGCCTAAGCGTCCCGAAAAGCTCGAAGCAGAAGTCGTCCGCTTCATGAACAAAGACCAAAAATGGGTCGCTGTCGTGGGGCTGTACAAAGGGCGTCCTTACGAGATTTTCAC
>DAITMB010000154.1:0-10760 GCA_036835375.1 Bacteroidota bacterium | reverse complement strand
ACACTGCCGTCTGGATCTGAGGCTGTCGCAGTGAGGTTGATATTGCCGCCAGCAGCAAAAGTAGCACCGTTGGCGGGCGAAGTCAGGCTCACCACAGGGGGTACCGGCGTTGTCCCTCCGCCTGGAGAAGAATTTTTGCACCAAAGGAGTGCATCCCGGATCAGGTTCTTGAAGTTGTTGTCATTCGTGAAATTGTTCCCACTGTGGCCCAAAGCAGTATAAAATGCGCGGCCACCACCTGCCAATTCTTTACAGTGAGCCATCCGACGAGGGGCGTCATAGCTGTTTCCGCCAGTCTGTCCTACCCTCAGCAGTTCCGTAAACGTTGTGTTGAGGTAACCATTTTGCCAGTAATAATACTCCTCAGTTTTGTTCCAAGGCCCAGGGACATTGGCGAGGGTGGGGTGCCCCGCCGCCTGCTTCGTCATGGTATTGTTGTGGTTGCTGCTGGTGTGATTGGGGCTTTGCTGCACCGAAGCGCCAGCCACTGTCTCGGCATACCAGTCCCATGTTCCTTTGGATCCTCCATTTGCACTGCTGTGGCGATAGGTGTCAGAAGCCGCATGAATTCCAAGATAACTGCCGCCTCCTGCTATATAAGCCTCAAAGTTGGTGCGTTGCGTGGCATTCAGACCGCTATTTCCAGAGGTATTCGAAAACACGACAACCGCATATTGCTGAAGATTTGCCAGGGTATTGAACTCTGACCCGTTGTCATCGTTGGTGACCGTGTAGTTATTCGCAGCAGCCCACGAATTGAACATGGAGAGCGATTGCGATTTCGTGTTGTGATTGTATCCTGTCGTCTCCGTGTAATGCAACACTTTCCACGGAGACTGGGCGAAAGCGCCCAGGTTTACCAAAAAGAAAACAAAAGCTGTGAATCGAAAGAGCCAGGTTTTTTCAAAGCGAAGTTGGGAAATGCAACAAGTAAAATAGTGCATACAACCGAATTGATGGTAATTCTGCTCACCGGATCTGGTGAGATCTGGCGCTGGGACGATGGAAAAACAAAATGAATGAATTCAAGAACGAGTAGAATTTCAAGAGGAAATACCGTGTGGCAGAGAACAAAGACTGCTCCACTGCAAGAAGAGCCTAGCTTAGAAAGCAGAGAGGAATGACCTTCATTGTCAACCCAAAGGCATTCGCTTCTACAACAACAATCCGCTGCTTATCAATTATTTACAAAATGATCTTCGCTATTGATCAAATGGATATTACCTTCTCCCAATCTGAAGCTTGATAGATTGCGCAGCGCCCAGACGTTAGGTCTTTTGATTTTTGGAAGAATATTGCTCCTTCATCGCCATCAAAAGCCGACTAACAAAATCTGGCTATTTCTCAAAATGGGAATCTCGCTTCCATTTCGGCGAGGGAATCTCCACGCCTGTCCATGCGTAGTTTTTCCAATTTTTCTTCCGCACTTCGTTCGGTTTGACTAGCTTTGAGGCTACTTAAGATTGAAATTGCATGACCTTTCACCCGCCAAAAGCGCCTAAAAAAGATCACTTCCTCCATACCCACGGCACCTCTCGCCTCGATGAATATTACTGGATGAATGATCGGGAAAACCCAGAGGTGATTCAATATCTCGAAGCCGAAAATGAGTTCCTCCAATCGGGAATGGCCCATACAAAACCTCTCCAAGAGCAGCTCTTTGAAGAAATTAAAGGCCGTATGAAGCAACGGGAGGAAAGTGCTCCCTCCCTGGTGGACGGTTGGTACTACTATTCTCGCTTCGAGGAAGGGAAGGAATATCCTATTTACGTCCGCAAAAACGGCTCCATGGAAGCCCCTGAAGAGGTGATCCTTGATGTGAACCAACTCGCAGAAGGAAAATCCTACTGCTCAGTCAACGGCAGTAGTGTGAGCGCCGATCATCGTCTCCTGGCTTATGCCGTGGACTTCGTTGGCAGGCGAATCTGTGACCTTCGCATCCGAGACTTGGAGACGGGAGAGGATTTGCCAGAAACCATCAGCGGCGTGACAGGTAACATCGTATGGGCCATGGACCACCGCACTTTTTTCTACACGGTCATGGACCCAGAGACCTTGCGTTCAGACCGGGTGTTTCGCCACGAAGTCAACACGGATGCTGCGTCGGACGTGATGGTGTATGAAGAGAAAGACGAAACCTTTCGCTGCGGAGTAGGCCGCACCACCTCCAAAAAGTACATCGTGATCCATTCGTCGAGTACCCTCACGGAGGAAAGCCAAGTGCTGGATGCCTATGACCCAACAGGCGCATTTCGCCTCTTTCGCGCCAGAGAGCGAGGACACGAATATAGCATTGATCATTTCGATGGTGATTTTTACATTCTTTCTAATGAGGACGCAGTAAATTTTCAATTGCTCACCTGTCCGGAGGAAAGCTGGGATCCCAAATACTGGCGCATCAAGATCCTGCATCGCGAAGACACCTTGCTCGAAGGCTTCGATCTTTTCGAACATCAGCTCGTGCTCGAAGAGCGGCGCGGCGGTCTCAACCATTTGCGTATTCTCTCCCGCAAATCCGGGGACAGAGATGAGTACATTGCCTTTCACGATGCCGCCTACACCACCGGCTTGGCCTATAATCCGGATCCTTATCGCCCGGTACTGCGCTACAGCTACGAGTCGATGACCACCCCCTCCAGCATCTTCGAACTCCACCTCAACACCGGGGAGGAACAACTCGTGTGGCAAAAAGAAATTCTGGGGGAATTCACGTCTCAGAATTATCGATCTGAGCGCCTCTTTGCCACTTCTCACGACGGTGAGCGGGTACCGATTTCGCTGGTTTTTCACCGTGACACACACCTGGATGGCAGCGCCCCACTGCTACTCTATGGATATGGTTCCTATGGCCACAGCATTGACCCATATTTTGGTCTGGCACGGCTCAGCCTCCTGGACCGGGGATTCATTTTTGCTGTGGCACACGTTCGCGGTGGCTCCGAGATGGGCCGTACCTGGTACGAGGATGGCCGACAGATGAAAAAGATGAACACTTTCCTCGATTTCATCGCTTGTGGTGAGCATTTGATCAACATCGGCTACACCCATCAGCAGCATCTCTACTGTATGGGAGGAAGTGCTGGCGGACTGCTCGTGGGGGCAGTAATCAATCTTCGGCCTGATTTGTTTGCGGGGGCCATTGCTCAAGTGCCATTTGTTGATGTGATCACCACGATGCTCGACGACAGCATTCCGCTCACTACGGGTGAGTATGACGAGTGGGGCAATCCCAATGACAAGGCTTACTTTGACTACATGCTCTCCTACTCTCCCTACGACAATGTCACAGCGAAGGACTATCCTCACGTCTTGGTGACTTCGGGGCTGCATGATTCACAGGTGCAGTATTGGGAGCCCACCAAGTGGGTGGCTCGCCTTCGCGACCGAAAGACAGATGATCGTTCTCTCTACCTTTTTACGCACATGGAGGCAGGGCACGGCGGGGCTTCAGGACGGTTTGAATCCATCAAGGAGGTAGCTTTGGAATACGCTTTCCTGCTGGATTTAGCCAGCAAAGAGCGCAATGTCCAATAATTTTCTGCGAGGCGGTTTTCCGGTTGTTCTCAACAAGACAGCTAGAAAACCGCTTCGCCCATTCTTTTCTAAGGCAACAGCTTGCTGACTTGCTGAAGCGATTCTTCGATTTTGGCAGCTACCTGATGCGCTGCTTTGAGAGCTTGATACCCAGCGTCAATCCCTACTTTGATCGGCGTTTGCGAAAGGATGGCTTGGGCAAATTCTTCCAGCTCCAGCTGAATCGCATTGACAGGCGGAGAAGTGGGGTGCTCCACAATCAGGTAGCGACGTGCCTCCCCGTTGTCCATCGGAAAACTCATTTTTCCATCGCCAGCGGCCTCCTCGGTATCGCTGAGCCGGAAGATCTCCGCTTTTTTTTCCAAAAAGTCCACCGCCAGGTAAGTATTTTTCTGAAAAAATCTCAGTCTCCGAAGATTCTTGACCGAAATGCGACTAGCCGTGAGGTTAGCCACCGCTCCATTTTCAAATTCGATGCGTGCATTGGCAATGTCAGTGCTATCACTGATGACACCTACACCACTGGCCATCACGGACTTAATGGGAGAATCGACGACGCTCAACACAATGTCAAGGTCGTGAATCATCAGATCAAACACCACGGACACATCGGTGCCGCGCGGATTGTAGATCGAAAGGCGGTGACCTTCGATGAACATGGGACGAATGTCGTGTGAGGCAATGGCCAAAAATCCTGGGTTGAATCTTTCCACGTGACCGACTTGGGCCTTGAGGTGGGGATTGGCGCGAAGAATGGCCAGCAGTTCCTCGGCTTCTTCCAAGGTCCGGGTCAAAGGTTTTTCAATGAAAATATGCTTTCCGCGCAAGAGGGCTTTTTTGGCTCCCTCAAAATGGTGGAGCGTGGGTGTGACAATGTCCACGGCATCGACGGCGTCGAGCAGCTGCTCATAGCTTTCGAAGACCGTCACTTCTTCTGAGGCTGCCAGCTTTTCTCGCAGTTCTGGCAGGACGTCATAGCACCCCACGAAGTCAAACAAGCTGCTCTCTTTGAGCAGTTTCATGTGGATTTTTCCAAGATGACCTACGCCAGCCAAACCTATTTTGATCATATTTCCAAGGTGAGAATCCGGGAGAATTAGTCGGACGATTTTCGACGCAGGCCCACAATGACCCGCTTTAGATAAATTTGTTCTAAGGTGCGGTCCAGCCGATATAAGGTGGAGTCAATCCGTTGACGAAATTTTTTATCGGTGAGCGCCTGACCAACCAGTGTTTCCTGCGACATGAGGGTGTCTAGTAGCGTCCCCACTTGCGTCATCGTGGCGTTCGTGACAGCCAACGTGCGCTCTGAATCCAACAGCATGTTTCTCAGTCGGCGAACGTCCTCTTCCGACCAGCCATCACCTAGCTGTTGCACCATGCTCATGGCAGTATCAGCACGTTGGAGGGTGCGTTCTGCCTGAATAAACATGGATTCAAACTTAGCCATCCACTGGGCCTCATCTGCCTGGCGCATCACTGACTCCACCTGCAACGAGATGCGATCCATCCGATTCACAATATCGGCGACGCTGGAGGCAGGCATAGCCGCAGCCAAGTGGTTGAGAGCGCCTGCAAAAGTATCGAGTTTGGCGAGAAGTTGGTTAATCTGCAACACGTTCACCTGCTCAATCACCGCACCGAACTCTGAAAAAGAGGAAGAAAAATCCATGGACGCAACACCCGGCAAGGTGCTCCCGGCTTGTAATTTTGCCTCGGCGGCACCTGGGTGAATGGAAACCTGCTTTCCTCCCATGAGTTCCTTGATTTGAATCTCTGCGCGCGCATCTTCTCTCAATTCAATCTTGGGATCAAGGGACACAGTCACCCACACGGCCTCTGCTCTGGGAAGAATGTCTTTGACCCTGCCCGACACAAAGCCTCGTACAGTGACAGGATCGCCGATGAGCAACCCGTTCACGTTGTCGAAAATAATCGTGTATTCCTGCGATTGTTTGGCAAAGGGATCGGTTCGCTGCGCCCAGACGATGCCGAGGTAGAAAAGGATCAACCCTATTACTACGGTCAGTCCTACTTTCCAGATCCTATTGCGGAGCAGGTCAGGCATGCCAGGTGATTTCGGACGATTCTGTTTTGCGGCTGACGTGCCTGCTTAGGACGAAGAGCCAATCGGAAAGCCGATTGAGGTAGCGCAGCATGAGCGGATCCACAGGCGCTCGCTCATTGAGCTCAACCACGCGACGCTCAGCTCGTCGGCACACGCAGCGCGCCACGTGAGCGGTAGAGTTGGCTGGGTGGCCGCCGGGCAATACAAAGTTGGTGAGGGGAGGAAGCAATGCCTCCATGTCGTCAATGCTATTTTCGAGGTGTTCGACGTCTGCTTCGTTTAGTTTGGGCACTTCGAAAAGCGAACGGGAAGGGTCATTGGCTAGCTGCGATCCGATCACGAAAAGGCGGTCCTGCACTTTGCGAATGAGTTCGAGCTGGTCTGCCACGGCTTCAAAGTCTCCGATCAGACCGAGGTAGGAGTTCAACTCATCTACCGTGCCATAGGCTTCGATTCGGAGGTCATTTTTGGGGACTTTGGTGCCGCCGAGCAGCGAAGTAGTGCCTGTATCCCCTTTTTTGGTATAGATTTTCATTCGTTTCAGTAATTAATCAGCGCAAAAATTAGCAGGGCTAATGTAGAAAGTAGATGTTCATTTAACGGGGATTCTCTTCCATTCGTCCCCTCACGCCTAGCGGTTGTGCGGATCTCCCGTCTTCCGCCAGGTTCTCAGATGGGAATGTAACCTCAGCGGATGCACTTGGTTCAAGGCGTTTGGAGATCTTGGCTTGGTTCATTGGTGGTGCCTGCCTGGGTATCTACAAAGTTGATGATAATCCCGCGTTTGGATTCGTCAAGTCGAAGGGTCACTTCCATTACGCCAAAGTTACGGGTTGCGGTGCTCCAGACATAATCACCGTAAGACCCTGAAGCCAAGTTATACTTTCTGGTAAAGTATTCCCTCATTTCCTGATAGAGCCGCGCGGTTTCTACCTCATTGTCAAGCATCACTTGCGCAACAATAGAAGCAACTTTGCTGCTTTCCAGGCCTGTGATGAGGTTGTCAGAATAATAATCCACCAAGAGTTTTCCTGCGTCTGGCAGGTCATATTCGTAGGCTAATCCATAACGGTCCTGGAATCGCGGTGTGAGAGGATCCATGAGGCTGCGAACCAACTGCACATCATCTCCGAGGTTGATGCTGCGAAAATCGCAACTATCCCCCTGAAATATTTGATAAAAAAGATCACTCTGCTGGCTGTTGCTTGTTCGGCAACCACCAACACTTAGCAGTGAGCATATTAAAAAAGGCAAGAGCAGGACAGAAACAGAGAAATACGCTTTCATGTAGAAACACCTCTTGCCGACACGGTCATTGGGGGAATGAGACCTCGCCGAGCGTTCCAAGGTAGCAAAATCTGTCATTCTCTCAAATCAATCTCCTGCTCGTCCTCATCAAGGAAAGTTTTCTCTCGCTTAATGATGGTAAAACAAGACCTCCCATCCCCTATGCTACCCAGCCTTCGACTTGCATGACTCGGCGAAAAGGCCGCACGCAGGTGGAGCGCCTTTATTGACAGAATGAGAGATGAACGCAAGAAGCTAGAACCTACCTTGTACTTTTGTATATTAGGCGATCTTGACCGATATCTCCCACACATCATCTATGAGCAAAATCTCTTCTTCCGGCCCTGTACAGCCTGCCGCAGACGCTTCTCATGCAGCCACCCTTGACAAAGTCCGGCTACTCCTCGCAGAGATCGACAAAGTCGTCGTAGGTCAGCGGTACATGGTGCAACGGTTGCTCATTGGCTTGTTTACCAATGGACACATTCTCCTTGAAGGGGTACCTGGACTTGCCAAGACCCTCACTGTGAGCACCCTGGCCAGAGCACTCAACCTAGATTTTCATCGGATTCAATTTACCCCCGATCTTTTGCCAGCGGACTTGATCGGCACCTTGATTTACAACCAGCGCACAGGCGCTTTTGAGGTGAAGCAGGGGCCTATTTTTACGAATCTCCTCCTGGCAGATGAGATCAACCGCTCCCCTGCCAAGGTACAGAGCGCCTTGCTCGAAGCCATGCAAGAACGGCAAGTCACCATCGGCGAGACCACTTATGACCTGGGACTTCCTTTTCTCGTGATGGCTACCCAGAACCCGATCGACCAAGAGGGGACTTACCCGCTACCGGAAGCACAAGTTGACCGCTTCATGATGAAGGTATTTGTGCAATATCCCACCCGAGACGAGGAAAAAGCCATTATGCGACGTATGGCAAAGACTGATCAGAAGCACATTGTGAATCCTGTGTTTACGATGGAAGACATCGCTACCATTCGCCAGCAAGTCGATCGTGTCCAAGTTTCCTCCAAGTTGGAAGACTATATCATCGACATCATTATTTCGACTCGTGAGCCCGAGCAATATGGGCTTGACCGTTTGTCGGAATACATTGAATATGGTGCTTCTCCTCGTGCCAGCCTGGCTCTCAACCTTGGAGCCAAGGCCCACGCCTTTCTCGCTGGACGAAACTACGTGCTCCCAGAAGATGTGAAATCCATCGCCCCTGATGTGCTCAATCATCGGATCATTCTCAGCTATGAGGCTGAGGCTGAGGAAGTCACCTCCATGACTTGCATTCAGCAGATTTTGAAGACACTCAATGTTTAGTACCTTAGAATCCAACCCATCTTGATATGTGGAGCGGAGCGCGAAAAAATCGGCTGAGCAATCTCACTTTTTTTCAAATAAACTTGCACATTTTCCTTGAAATAGCCACCTTTGCATCCGCTTCTGATAAAAACGAAATGCATTCGTAGCTCAACTGGATAGAGCACCTGACTACGGATCAGGAGGTTGAGGGTTCGAATCCTTCCGAGTGCACAAAAGCACCTACTTGAGCCAAGTAGGTGCTTTTTTTTGCTGAAATCATATGTCATGGTCTCCGGGCGAAATCATACAATACTACTTGCCGACTTGGGATGAGAGGAAGCAAGATCTCCTTCAAATACCCTGCAACGTGGGTAGCCCTTCATTTCCCCTTACCTCATTGGCAACTGGCAGCCCAATCGATACTTTGGTCCCATGTCCGGGTGCGCTGGACAATTTTACAAACCCTCGAAGAAGCTCCATTTGAATTTTGACAAGGTGAAGCCCAAGTCCTTTCCCGGATCTGCTGGGATGAAACTTTTTATAAACTTCGAAAGGCGCCTCTTCCCTCCCACGAATATCCATCCCGATGCCGTTGTCTTGAACATGAAGCCACACCAGCTCCTGGTCTATCTCCGTGGTGACCTGAATCTCCAAAGGGCGATCGAAATCACGAAACTTCAGGGCATTTTGGAGCAGCTCATTGACAATCCCCTGTAGGTATTCCTTGACGCCAAAGACATGTTTTGCTGCTGAAAAATCTACACTTAGGCAGGCTTGAGCATCTACCAGTCGGTCTTGCAAATCTTTGGCGATGGGTCGCCATACTTCCATCCAGAGATAGCGCTTGGCATTTCCCTCGGATAATTTCTCCACATTGAGCAGTTGATTCATCTCGTGCACCGCATTGTCCAAGTCTTCCGCACAGGCGTGCAGCACAGAGAGTTGTTGCTCCGAAGGAAGGTCGATCTTGTCAAGCATGAGCCCAAGCATGCCGAGCAACTGCGCCACAGGCACCCGAAGCCGATGAGACACAGCCGAAGAAAACTCTTTCAGCGTCTGCTGCTTCTGCATGAGATTTGTCATGAGATTTGCCTGTACCCGCTCCATTTCCCGCAGTGTGCTTACATCTTCTATCAAGCCCGCGAGATACTCCACTTCCCCTTGATCGTTTTTCCTCAAATCTGCAATGGTCATGACCAAGTCCCGATGTGTGTCGTCAGGAAGGATAATTTTGTACTGGGTCGATAGCGGGATGATGCGGTCTTCTAAGGTTTCGATCAATAAACGTAAATCAAACTGTGTGTCCTCCGACATGTATGGAAAGGGCATCGACAAATTAGGCTGGAAATTGAAGGGTAAGTCATGAATTCGGTAAAACTCTGTGGACCAATTGACCATGTTCCACTTTCGATCCCATGACCAACGCCCGATGGCAGACTTTTCCCTCAACAAGGCTTCCACTCGCAAGCTGAGTCCTTCCTCTTCCAGCTCAACAAAGTAATGAAATAGCACATCGGATTGCTCAGATCGGTCGCGATGCGAAATCCATTTGATGATGATTTCTTGCATTCGACCAGCGCCCCAAGGCCTGCGAATCCTGAAATTGGTCTCGCAAGTATCCCCTCTCTTGAGATAATTCCAATGGCTGGTCACCTTGTCGAGTTCTTCTTTGACAACTCGCCTCTCCCACCATCGGGGCAAACTTTGGTCTTCCATGCCTGAAAGACCAAACATGCTAGAAAGCCTTTCGCTCGCATACAAACAATTCATCCCCCCTTGATTGGTCACACACACTGCAAATGGCAAGTGGGCGAGCATGGTGTTAAACATCTTCTCTGAGTCAAGCGACTTGTACGAGGAGCTTGACTGAAGAGCCAGAGAGTCAGTCGGTGAAGCACTACCGTTTAAGTCATCTCCTTCTCCTTCATCATGTGTAACCGTAAAAAACTGAATAAGCATTAACTCATCGGGCGAAGGAGAGGCCTGCGACACATGCACCTGCGCTGTCAGTTTTGCGTTCTCCTGAGTTAGAATGTCCCAAGTGGCAATACCAGTATTTCGAACCATTTGCAAAGGCTCGCCCTGTGATGAGTCCAGCATGAGAATATGCTGTACGTGGATTCCTCCTTCAAGCTGCTGCGGAGAGCCTAACAAATCGAGACCTGCTGTATTGGCTGCGACAATGAGTCCGTCCATCTTACGGCATACCCAACATGGCGACCCTAAAAAGTCGAGCCACTCAAAGGAATCGTTATTTGTGTTCGATGAAAGGGGACTTCCCAAAGATTGCATGTTGTTCCGAGTTGCCAGAAATACCGCAAACATGACTCCCTCACATGAAGAAATATCGTGACCAAATATCCAACCGCCCGATACCAATCCTATGAAGAGCAGTGTGAAAATCACCCCCTCAAGTCCCGATTTGCTGCCTGTAACCCTCCTCCATGAATGGTCGCGAGCTTCATGGTATTGCGAAAAATTGAGCTCCTGAAGCATATTTAGTCTGATTAACAGTGGTCAAAAAATTGGGACCCACAAAACTTCAGGCAAGGTTCTTTAATA
>DAITMB010000153.1:7882-10895 GCA_036835375.1 Bacteroidota bacterium | reverse complement strand
GCAAATACGTGATCCTTGCCGATGAGATGGATCAACCCGTGGCGATGAAGTGCATCCCTCACGGGACCTATGGCACCTGCAATGGCAAAGTCTCGGCCCTGCATCCGGCCATCCTCAATGAGCTGCTCTAGCATATGTACGGCAGAACTATCGATCGAATGGATGCTTTCTGCATTGAGTAGCAAGAGCTTGGGCTTGACAGAGGCAGCTTGCTCGAACTTTTTGACTTGGTCTCTGAAAAATCCTGCGTTCGCGAAATACAGCGGCGCATCAAAGCGCAGCGCCAGAATGTCTTCGTGGACTTTAGCCTCCGGAAACCGATTGACATTGCGAAAATAGCTCGTTCCGGGAATTTGCCCCAACACGGCGATGTGCGGATAGGCGCTTTTGTAAATCACTAAGCCCAACGACAGCAGTGCCCCGAGCAGAATGCCTTCTTCAATGCCCAGCGTGAGAGTCGCTGCGAAGGTAGCAAAGAGCATCCAAAAATCCTGTCGATCGTGTTGCCAGAGATGCCTCGCCTCTTTCAGATCAATCAACCCCAGCACCGCGACCAAGATGATGGAGGCTAAAATGGCTTGAGGCAAAAAGTAAAAAAGGGGCGTGAGAAAAAGCAAGGTCAATGCAATCAGTCCAGCGCTGATGATGGCGGCCAATCCCGTGCGAGCACCGGCCTGATCGTTCACCGCGGTGCGTGAGAAGCCGCCCGTGGTGGGAAAAGCCTGAAAAAAGGAGGCACCGATATTGGCCATGCCCAAGGCAATAAGTTCTTGGTTGGCATCGACTTCATATTCTCCCCGGTGCTTGCTTTGGATGGCTTTTGCCACAGCTATGGATTCCATGAAGCTGACCAGTCCAATGGTGAGCGCCACGGGAAATAGCGCCTTCCAGTGATGCCCGTCAAAACTTGGCCACGCAAAGGACGGAAGTCCTTCTGGAACGGTGCCCACAATGCGCACCCCTTGATCCTGCCATCCGGTAAGATACACCACCACAATTCCCAAAATCACCGCGATCAGCAAGCCTGGAATAGACTTGTGGACGCGCCGAAGCCCCTTGATCACGACGATGCCTCCCAGCCCAATCGCTAAGGTCGGGAGCGACACTTGGTCGAGCTGAGCCAGGGCGCCCAGTAGCACTTCGTGGACGTAGTTGCTACTATCAATCTGCACACCGAGCAAGTGCTTGAGTTGGCTCATCCCTATGATGAGGGCCGCAGCGGAAGTGAAGCCGCTGATCACCGGATGGGACAAGAAATTCACCAGAAACCCAAGGCGAAACAGGCCCAACAGTAGTTGAATCAGTCCTACCAGCAGCGCGAGGGTGATCGCCAGAAGGAGATAAGCTTCCGAGCCGATTTCTGCCAGCGTGCTCACCCCCGACAAGACCAGCAGGGATACCATGGCCACAGGGCCCACTGCGAGTTGCCGGGATGTGCCAAATATTGCATAGAGAATGAGCGGAAAAATGGACGCATAGAGCCCGTAGATCGGCGGCATTCCTGCAATCATCGCATAGGCCATGCCTTGTGGTATCAACATGACCCCCACCGTGAGACCCGCCGAAAGGTCTCCTTTGAGGTCCTGCGTCTGGTAAGCAGGGAGCCATGCAAGGATGGGAAGGTATCGGCGAAAGTGGCGATTCATGATCTCGGAGCTGAAAGAGTTCTAAGCGTTTTTTAGGTATCTAAAAAAAGCAGGGAGGCACTACAGACCATCTGCCTTCCATGCCTCCTGCTTGAATCAGTGTGGCAATCTTGCCCTCAACAGCCCGTACACAAAGGTGCCCATCATGGCCCCCAGTATGGTCACAAGCATTGCCGTGTAGCCATTTCCAAGCAGAATGTACAGCGGTCCCGGACAAGCGCCTGTCATCGCCCAGCCTAAGCCGAAAATGGATCCGCCGGCCAGATAGCGAATGACTCCGGGGTCCTTCGGTGTGAAATCTGGCGAAGCACCGTCGATGCTCTTAGCCTCCATTCGCTTGAATAAATATACGATTCCTGCACCTAAGACCACGGCAGTGCCGATCACGCCATACATGTGGAAACTTTGAAAGCGAAACATTTCCTGTATTCGATACCAGGAAATGATCTCTCCTTTGGTCAAGGCAATGCCGAAAATGATTCCCAAGGAGAGGACCCCTAGCTGGGCCACCCAGGAATTTGAACGTTTTTTCATATATAACTAGGGAAGTAAATGATCAGAAATGTAAAAGCTCACCAGCAGGGAAGAAGGTCGGTGAGCAAAAATCAGGAAAGGAGTATCGGAAAAAGGAGGTGTGTCATTACCAATCCACCGATAAAAAAACCAATTACGGCGATGAGGGAAGGCCACTGCAAATTGGCCAGACCGCTGATGGCGTGGCCGGAGGTGCAGCCGCCTGCGTATCGCGTGCCAAAGCCGATCAGGAAGCCTCCGCCAAGCATGAACACCCAGCCTTGCCAGGTCCCGAAGGCTGCCCACGAAAACAGCGCTTCGGGAATCAATCCCTGGCCTTCGTGGACCACGCCCAACGCCGCCAAGTCTGCCACGGTATCGACGGATATCGCGACTGTATCAGCTGTGCCCATGAGAAAATGTGCAATCAGTCCGCCGATCACAGAGCCTCCTACGAAGATCAAATTCCACAACTGACCCTTCCAGTCATAGTGAAAAAAAGAAGAGACTTTCCCTGCTCCACTGACGGCACATAGTGTTCTTAAAGTCGAAGAAACGCCAAAGGTGCGCCCTAAGAGCAGCATTCCGCCCATGACAAGGGCGATGATTGTGCCTGCCAAGTACCAGGGCCAAGGCTGCATGGCAGCGCCTGTAAAGCCCTGTTCAAGAAGTAAATGAACGTGCATACAAAAAATAAGGAATTAGGGTGATGTTAAGTACAACTCACAATGAGTCAACACACAACGAAAATCGCCGGGGAAGGATTAGTTCCAGCTGATGGAGCTTGCCCCTTGCGATACACAACAAACAAAGGTTGAGATCGTGGATGATCATCAATGGCAATCTCATTTAGG
>DAITMB010000153.1:0-7782 GCA_036835375.1 Bacteroidota bacterium | reverse complement strand
TTATTCGCCACTATTATTCGCCACTAATTATGTGAAGTATTAAAGAGCCTTGTTTGAAAAAAGTTCGTCATACAATCAAGACGTAGGTTTCCGTTGGCTGAGCAGGTAGCCGATGCACAGCAATAGCCACAGCCAGGGAGCGCCGTGCAACAGCAAATCGAACCAATCTAAGGCAAGCATTCCCTCCGCGCCTCCTACCACCCACTTGAGCTTTCCCCACAGGTGTGGTTCCGGGACAAAAGGTGACAACCCTAGTGTGAGGGAGGCCATCAAGGCCAATTTCCAATTTAGAAGGATCTTCATGCAGATTGATGGGATTGAATGACTTGCTTCAGTTGTCCTTTAGAAATCATGCCTGATTGCTGCCACAGCATTTTTCCTTCCTTGAACAGCATAAAAGTCGGCACGCCGCGGATCTGGTACTGGCTGGCAATGGCTGGATTGCGATCGACGTCAATCTTGATGATGCGTACGTCGTCCTTCAATTCTCCAGCGACTTCTTTAAGAATAGGGGTCATGGCCTGACAAGGTCCACACCAAGTGGCAAAGAAATCCACCAAAACGGGTTTCTCTGATTGGATCAAGTCTTGAAATGAAACTTTTTCTGTGGTCATAATTTTACAATGAATAAATCTGTGCTTTCAGGGGTACGGATCAATCAGGAAGCGGGAGATTTTTGTCCCGCTTCTCAATGAAGACCGATTTGATTAGGAGCATTAAGCAACGACGCTTTGTGCTGGGGTCCGAGAATAGAGGAGAAAGCGAATTGGCCTTCCTCCCCCTATCCTGTCTTATACCATGAACTTGAAGCAGTTCGAAATCTACCCACTAAAGGCTCACAGGTTGGAAATTTTCCACGGCGAAGCTCAAGTCAAATACAGTCTGATGCTGGCCAAGGGCCGCATTCACGATCGAAGATCCCGCTGCCGAACGGTATCCTCCG
Source organism: Bacteroidota bacterium (assembly GCA_036835375.1). GTDB lineage: Bacteria > Bacteroidota > Bacteroidia > J057 > J057 > JANQTF01. The sequence goes on along the minus strand of DAITMB010000153.1, from coordinate 6,839 downwards.
GCACAATGTACAACAATCGGCTTGTGCGTAGGGATCTCGTGCGCCCGCTCACGCAACTCAGAAAGCGGGAGGTTGATCGAATGGGCAAATAATTTCCCCTCTGCAAACTCACCCGAATTGCGGATGTCCACTACAGTAAATGCCTGAGGATGTTCTGCGAAAGAAGGCACGTCAAGGATGGGGCTGAGACCCATCATGTAGGGAGGGGGGAGCAAGGCAGCAACGATACCTCCTTCGTAACCAATTTTGGCAGCTTTCCGAATCACCGATTCGCGGCTCTCTTCATCTTGTGCGATGAGGTAATAGCGCTCTTCCGGACCTACGATGGAACCTAGCCAGGTCTCGAATTTTCCGCCATCCATGAGGTTGATCGCGCCGGGAAGATGCCCCGCCTTGAACTGGTCCTCGGGACGCGTATCGATCAACAACACCCCGGGCTCAGGGCTGGTGCCAATGGCTGGGCGAGCGACCGCAGCGACAGATTCTTCGTAGGAACTGGCTCCTCTTTTGTTAATGCCGACATTGAATCCAAAATACTTGGGAATGAATGGCTGCCCCTCAAGCAACACCTCTACAAAGGTTTCTTTGTCCATGGGCTGAAGCGCGTAATTTTCCCGAAGCTCCCGGCCAATGGTGCTCACAGTGTCATCGCTAAGATTTTTTCCACAAAGAGAGCCAGCTCCGTGAGCGGGATACACGAGCACGTCTGCTGGAAGAAGCATGAGCTTTTCCCGCGTGGAGTGATACATCTGCTGAGCCAACTCGCGACGCTGAGCCTTGATACTCCCGGCATTTTCACGAAGATCCGGGCGTCCCACGTCGCCGATGAAAAGCGTATCGCCAGTAAATACGGCATGTTCACGCCCTTTTTCGTCCATCAGCACGATGCTGATCGAGTCGGGCGAGTGTCCAGGGGTGTTCATGCTGGCCAGTGTCACTCCGCCCAAGGCAATTTTGTCGCCCTCGTCGAAGGCTTCGTGTGGGTAGTCCGCCCCGACAAGTTTACTGGTGTAGATGGTGGCTCCTGTCAACTCGTGCAGGTCCAAATGCGAACTTACAAAATCCGCGTGAGGATGCGTCTCAATCACAGCGACAATCTGGGCGTCGCGAGACTTCGCGAAGTCCAGGTAGGGCTGTGGGTCACGTGAGGGATCAATCACGGCTACTTTGCCGTCGTGCTCAATCGCATAGGAGGCGTGGGCCAGTCCTTTGTCGTAAAATTGCTCGATTTTCATATGGTCATGAACAGTTGAAGTATGAGGGGAAGGTGTTTCGGTTTCAAATGTAGAGAACATTCTAATATTAGAAAACTTTAATTTGTGTGGGAACGAAAAAAAACTCTCTTGGTTTCGATCGATTTGCTTCGAAGCCACATTTCACACCCCCAGGAGTAGCCTTCATGCTTTTAGCGAGTGGGAGCTTCATCTGTTAGCGGCTGATTCCCCTATTCTTAAAACCTTCTGGGTTCGCTGATTCCTAACTTAAAGACTTAGACAGATTCGATCTGAAGCCTACATGATTCTGTTTTGAACCATACAATCGTGGTACTATTGTCTCCTGACTTCTCATTGTTCTGATTCGAAAAGATCGTTCTTCCGTCTTCATCGTCGCCACAACCATGACGTTTCTCCTTTTTTTATTTTGGTTTTTCCTCGCTGTGATATTCTACGGCTACATCGGTTATGGAATGTTAATGTATGGCTTAGTGACTTGGAAGCGAATCACAAAAGGGAAAATGCAGTTGCCCCAGCCCGATTCCTGGCCGGAAGTGACGCATCTGATTGCTGCATATAACGAGTCTGATGAAATCGAGAGGAAGATTCGCAATAGTTTTTCCCTCGACTATCCGCCTGGCAAAATGCGCCTTGTGCTGATCGCCGATGGTTCTGTTGGCGAGACAGCCGAGATTGCGGCAAAATATGCCGGTGTTCGCTACTTGTATGAGCCTGCGCGTCGCGGTACAATCTCAGCGATTCATCAAGCAATGGCGACGATTACTTCTCCCGTCGTGGTGTTTTCGGATGCGAATACCCTGCTCAATCACGATGCGATCAAAAACATAGTGCGACACTTTGAGAGCCCAGCGGTGGGAGCGGTCGTGGGAGAAAAGCACATACTTGCTCACCCGCAGGACAGTGACAGTGCTGTAGGAGAGAGCCTGTGTTGGCGCATGGAGTCCAAACTCAAGCAGTGGGACAGCGAGTGGTTCTCTGCGGTGGGTTCGGTAGGCGAACTATATGCCATTCGTCGGCAACTCTACGAGCCGGTGACGCCCGATTCGGTCATCGAAGATTTTATCATGACGATGTCGATTGCCCGGGAGGGCTATGTGATCGCCTATGAGCCGGAAGCCTATGCGATGGAGCCCGCCTGCCTTTCGATCTCCGAGGAGATGAAGCGAAAAGTGCGCATCAGTGCGGGCACTTTTCAAGCACTGAGTCACTTGCGGGACCTCTTCAACTTGTTCAAATATGGCAAACTCAGCTTCCAGTTCATCTCCCATCTGGCGCTGCGGTGGACGCTCGCGCCTGTCGGCTTGGCGATATTGCTTGTGCTGGCTCCCTTGTTAGCATGGAAGTTGGGTGGCATATATGTATGGCTGGCATTTGCACAGGGACTATTCTACACTGCGGGCGGCATCGGCTGGTGGATGGAACGACGAATCCATCGTATCAAAGCCTTCTTCGGGCCTTTCTACTTTTTGATGATGAATTGGTGCCTCTTTCTTGGCTGGGTCCGCTATCAAAAAGGGCAGTAAGATGTGATATGGAATCGTGCAAACCACCGGGAAAAGGGATCAACAAAAGTTGTACCTGTTGCAGAAAAGTAGCTGCCACGAAGCGGTAAAACATCCAATCGAAGGATTCAATTCGGCGTTTTTCTCCATTCTGGTATTTAAATTATGAGCTTCGTTCGGCAGCACGCATGGAGTCACGCATTTTGTCAAAGCAACATTTTTGTGATTTTGTCATAGAATTTGCTCCGAATGGCTTGTTCTTGCAGCAGATCTCCCTCCACATTGATATGCGAAAAGTCGTTCTCATCGTCTTGGTCATCGGTCTCCCTTTGCTGGGGGGGACTTTCCTTGTATTGCCTGCCTATTCTGAAGGAACGCTGGAATTTCCTCAGCAAGCCTCTCAGGAAGAGAAAATTTTCTCGAATCAGCTGTTTCCACAACACATCGACACCGCCTTGATCGTGCCGGGCTCTTGGGATGTCTTCGACCCCGAGTTTGACAAGCTCGCACAACGATGGCGCCGAGATCGCGGGTTTTCAGGAACAATGATTGTGGCCAAAGAGGGGAAAATCGTACATTCTGGCGCATATGGGTACGCTAATGCCACGACCAAAGACACGCTTTCGCTTCATTCTGTCTTTCAGTTGGCCTCTGTCACCAAGATGTTCACCGCGACGGCCATCATGATGCTGGTGGACGAAAAGCGACTCAATTTCGAAGATAAGGTGACTGAACACATGCCCGCTTGGCCCTACCCTGAGATGACCGTTCGCCACTTACTCACCCACCAGAGCGGCTTGCCAAGGTATGATGGTCTCACCCGCAATGTGTGGAGTCCGGGCAACATGATGAGTTATGACGATGTGCTCAATCTTTACTTGAATCAGCGCCCGCGCTTGTTTTTTTCGCCTGGAGCTGAATTTGACTACAACAATACCAACTATGTGATCCTATCGGCCTTGGTCGAATACCTGGTGCAGATGCCTTTTGAGGAATACCTCAGCACCCGGGTTTTTGCTCCTTTGGGTATGACCCAAACCTACTTTTGTAACCACGAAGAACGCGTAGAAAAACCCAATCATACCATCGGTTACCGGAAGCTAGGATCGCGGTATCGCCCCGCCGAAGGGGATTATCTCGACGGTGTCTATGGCGACAAAGGCTTGCACTCAACCGTGATTGACCTATACAAATTTGACCGGGCACTGGCCGAAGGTCGTGTGCTGAACCCTGGTACTTTGGCTAAATCCTACGAACCCATCGTAAAAACAGGTCCGGGCCGCACCTATGGACTGGGAGTTCGCATGAAAGAACACTGGCTGGGCCTTGCCTATCATTTTGGTTGGTGGCGAGGCTACCGCACTGCTTTCATCAGAGATTTGCAAGCGGACCAAACCGTGATCGTGCTCAGCAACCGTGACAACCCCAACCAGCCAGTCAATTTTTGGGATGCCTTTTATCTTCTCAATGATTGGAGATAAGGAGGGGTAAGAGACTTGTGTTCATACGCTTGCCCGGCTCCGTGTAATTCCTTCTTTCCCAGAAAGATTGTCTTTGTGTAATGTTTTCCTAGCTTTTGTCGCAGAATAGATATTGTTGCTATCGCTCATGGCTACATGAATGCTGGACATTCCCGCTGTAAGAGAAAAAGACCTGAAATAATTCCAAAAAAAGTGCTTTTACACCCGCCTGTGGTATTTTTTCAGAGTTGTAGGAGATTCTCAAATGGAAGTGTAACGTTGTGGCGTCCTATGCCTTATTTGGCAAGTGAATGAGGAAGGATAAAGCCTGTCACCGTTTCCGCGTGTTCCATCCTACATTTTTCGTTAAGAATTTTCCCGATGTTATCCCGGCTGTTACATCGGCGGGGTGAACCATGCGAAAAGTCATCCGTTATCTTTCAATGAATCATTTCCCAATTCCGACTGCCTTCGGATTTTTATTGCCATGACATCAGCCCATCTCTCATCGACCCTGCTCCATCGATTTGATGCTGCCATCGGCTACGAATGGCTTGAGACCAATGGACTGGGTGGTTATGCCAGTTCCACGGTCTTGGGTACCAACACCCGGCGGTATCACGGCTTGCTCATCAGCGCCCGGAAGCCTCCTGTAGATCGCCAAGTGCTGCTCTCACGCCTGGACGAGACCCTGCGAATCGGTGATGAAAAGTGGGAACTGAGTACAGTCAAATTTGAAGGAGCCATTTATCCGAGAGGGTACATTTTTCTCAGTGGTTTTCAACAAGGCTGGTTTCCTTCCTGGGAATATCAGGTACAAGGCGTGAAGCTCCGCAAAACCCTGGCCATGCCACACGGCATGGACGCGACGGTGATCCTCTATGAGGTGTTGGAAGCTCCCGGTGAAGTGACCCTCGACTTGCGACCGCTCTTGTCTCCCCGCAATATTCACGATCTCACCTTCGCCAACCCAGACATTCGCCCCGAAGCCCGCTGGGATGGAAAGCACTGGCATGCCAGCCCCTACAACGATGGCAACGAGCTGTTTCTGACTATGGAAGGAGCGGGTTATACCCATGAGCCCAGTTGGTATTACCGATTTGCCTACCCAGAGGAAGAGGCTAGGGGAATGGAATCAGTAGAAGACCTTTTCACATACGGCCAATTTCATGTTACTCTTCGGCAAGGGCAAAAATGGGGCTTGGTGATTTCCGCCCATGGACCGGTGGAAGAGGGAGCGGAATCTCTCCTTGAGCGTGAATTGATGCGCCGCAGGTCACTGGCTCAGCAGTCGGGCTTGCCTACGGGTTGGTCCCAACGACTGGCCACAGCCGCCGACCAATTCATTGTGCGACGCGGCGATGGGCACCACACCATCATCGCAGGTTATCCCTGGTTCACGGACTGGGGTCGAGACACCATGATTTCTCTGCCGGGCTTGTGTCTCGCCACGGGGCGGCCAGAAGTAGCCAAGGATATCTTGAAGGAATTTTGCCGTCATATTTCGGAGGGTATGATCCCCAACCGCTTTCCCGACGATGGTGCAGCACCGGAATACAATACCATTGACGCCAGCCTGTGGATGTTTGTCGCTGCTTATCAGTATGTCAAAAAAACGGGGGATCGGGAATTCGCTAAGGACGAACTCCTTCCAAGCCTTTCACGCATCATTGATGCACATGTACAGGGAACGCGATTCGGCATAAAAATGACCGAGGATGGGCTGCTCACTGGAGGGGAACATGGGGTGCAGCTCACATGGATGGATGCCAAGGTGGGCGATTGGGTCGTCACGCCACGTCACGGTAAATGTGTCGAGATCAATGCCTTATGGTACAATGCCTGGCGAATCTTTGCTTATTTTCTCAAGCTTGTCGGCGATCCAGAGCTAGGTCTCGTGGTCGCAGCGAAAGCTCGTGATATCAAAAAATCTTTTGTAGATACTTTTTGGAATCCTGAACTGAATTGCCTTTTCGACAATGTCTCTTCGCAGGGAATAGATGCTTCTGTGCGTCCTAACCAGCTATTTGCCCTCAGCCTTCCCTTCCAGCTCCTCTCTCAACGCAAAGCTGAGGCTACCTTGCATAAGGTCGAGGCCGATCTTTACACGCCTGTGGGTCTCCGTAGCCTTTCCCCTTCAGATCCTCACTACATTGGGGTGTATCGCGGTGACCGATATGCCCGCGACGGTGCTTATCATCAGGGAACCGTCTGGTCTTGGTTGCTCGGGCCCTTTATCGATGCCCTCGTCCAAGTTCGTGGCGAAACGGGCCGTCAACAGGCTGGGGCGGTGATTCAGGCCTTGATCCCTCACTTGTACCAGGCAGGCATGGGCTCCATCTCTGAAGTATTTGACGGAAATGCCCCTCATACGCCCCGTGGCTGTTATGCGCAAGCTTGGGGAATTGCAGAACCTCTGCGTGTGATTGATCAATATCAACTGAGCATTGGCGAGCCTTTGACGCGCAATCCCCTTCCGGAGCGAATTCCCTATCGACATCCCCTGCCGGGGCGACTTCATCCCCATGAACCTAAGCTCACGGTGATTGAGGGGAGGTAGGGTCTTGGGTTTAGAGTTTTGAGTTTTGAGTTTTGAGTTTTGCGGTCGCTGAGCGCCCGCACTGCCTGTCTTGAGCACCCGC
>DAITMB010000152.1:0-10946 GCA_036835375.1 Bacteroidota bacterium | reverse complement strand
TCCCGGCCTTTTTGCAGCCCGATGAGGATCCCTTTCTGGTAGAGTCCGTCGGTGGTAATATCGTATGTGATTGGCATTTGTGAGACGATTTCGGTGGTCAGTGATTCTAATTTACGGAGACGAGAGAGGATTACCAACTGCAACACGTATTTGCTTAGCTCTGCCGGGGTCTTGCACAGGGCTTTCAACTGTGTCAATATCAGACGCAAGATGGCCTCTGTCTGCTCCGGCTTGTAGCTGCTCAAGATGGCGAGAATCACTACTTCGGGCACTTGCGAAGCCAGTAGTTCTGTCGTGTTGAAGTTGTGAATATCGATCAGGTCGAAGCCCAAGAATTGCTCCTCAGCGCTGAGTTTTGAACGCATTCGGGGCGTTTCTGTTCCCAGGTAGATCACCACATGCTGGATCTTCTGGCGGTATTTGCGGCGCGCCAGGCCGTGGTATTCCTCCATGCGGTAGATCATCTCCTGATCGTCTTTGGTCTGAAACTCGATGTGAAGCAGGAGGGTTTCGCCGTCTTCGGTATCGACTTCGTAGAGAAAATCCATTTCCCGCTCAATGGTGCTGAGCAGTTTGTCTTTGAGGGGACGAAACTCCTTGATCTGGATTTCGAGCTGCTGCCTGAGTAAGGGAATAAAAATCGACTCTGCATTTTCTTTGAAAATGCGGTCGTAAACATTGTTCGGAAGGCGATCTTCGGGGCTTTCCATGCGGGAAAATACGACACCCCGAGGAAAGGTCGCGCGAATGTGCCTTGATTTTTACTAGAAAAATTGAAGGGGACAAAAGCACAATTTGCTGGGAGACAAGGTATCAGTCGTTATGTTCACTACCTCACACAGCATTGGCGAAGGAGGGTGAGATCCACCTGCCTAAGTCATTCCATCTGACTTTTCACACATTCCCGATCACATACATCTGCGTCAAGGTAGGAACGGGACTTCCCCCTTCTTTTTCGAGGGTGATGGCGAAAGCGGCGGCTTCGCCAGTGATGGGCTTCATTCGTTGTGGTTGATTGGAACTTGTGAGCATACCAGCATCAACGGGAGTGCCGTCCACGATGGCCCAAAGTTGATACTGAAAGCCTGTGGGTGGAGTGGGCAACTGTGGAAAGGCCAGTAGTACATTCCCCTGTGCGGTATCCCAAAAAATGGCCACTTTACTTTCAGGCTGGGCTTCGGTCCCTCCCAACTCGATGCGTCGGATTGATGGGTTTTCAAGCAATGTGAAAGCGTCGGTCATGGATTCCAGGTCAGCACTCGTTTGGTTGTAAATCGTGGCGAGTTCTTGCTTTTCCTGTTGTAGAGCGAGCAATTGTCGCTCAGAGGTGTTGAGGTCAGTGTAGAGGAAAAAATTGGCAGCACCACTCATCAAGAGCATAGCTACGGCGGCAGCCCACGCCCAGAGAGGCTGAAAGCTCATCGAACGAACTTTTGACTCACCTGAGTTTTCTGAAACACTTTTCTTTGCGCTGGGTTGTGAAAGTTCTTGATTTATCTGCGCAAGGGTAGCAGCCAACACAGCACTCGAAGGACCATTCCCTGCATGTACTTCCGCATAAGAGATCAAAGTGGCCTCAATAGCCTCTATTTCGTGCTGCAAAGCAGGGTGAAGCTTAGCCAAAGAGGTAATGTTTCGCATAGACTCCTCCGGCAAGGCTCCCATCACGTATAGTTCCAGATCCCCGGAATCTTTAATTGTCTGTATGTTCATTGACTCATCCATGAGCGCAAAATTCCTAAAGCTTTTCTTAACCGCGACTTGACAGTACCGAGAGGCAAATCCAATTCCTCGGATGCCTCCTGGTGTGTTCTGCCACCAAAATAAATGAGATCTACTACTTGTCGATGCTCTGGGATGAGCTGAGATACCCAGTGCCTCATGTCGAGGGTGTCTGTTTGTGTCTCCACAAGCGGTGAAAGACTCTCGGAAGCACTTACGAAAAAGTCCTGCGTTTGGGTCACGAGGCTCGCCTGGAAATGTTTGGACCGGGTTTTGTCAATTGCTGCATTGCGGCAAATGTTGAGCATCCACGTGTACAGCCGACCTTTGGAGGGGTCGTACTTCGGTCCATTTCGCCATATTTTTACCACTGACTCTTGCAGCACGTCTTCTGCAAGTTCTTCTTCGCGGACAATGGTCATGATGACCCCGAAGAGGGCATTTTTGTAATAACGAAAAATAAGATTGACAGCCTCTTGGTCCTGGCTGGCAAGCAATTGGACAATACGTATTTCGAGCGTAGTTTCGGCCATGATGATGCCGTGAGGTAGGGTGCTGTTTCTATCAGCGGGTTAAGATAGGGAAAATCCGCACATCTACCGTTTTTCCTGCCATATTGTTCATAGAAATCATCTTCCCCCCTTTTTATCTGCTCATCAAGCCCATCAATGAAACAGGATGTCGCTGATGTGAATGAAAAATCGCTGCGTCAAAGGCGAAGTGGATTGGTACAAGTCGTTAAAAAGAGTAGTTCTTACCCGACTCCCTCAAGCAGACTTTTCTAATCAGAGCTTTTATTGCCGCGGTGATGTTCCTGACCTGAGGCCGCCTAAAATATTGTCATAATTACTATAAATTTAGCAATTTTTGCTTAGCTGAAGATCTTATCTTGGAGCTTATCTTAATTGCTTGCCTATTGATGCTTGAAATATTAGAAATTGATGATGTCTCCTTTAGCTGAAAACTCGTGATCAACATGCCGAAACAAAAGCAACAGGAATGACTAAGAGGCGAGTAAGCGAAGATAAACAGTCGGTGAATCACATCATTTTGAAATCCTTCTGAGATGAAAGCAACATCTATTTACCCTTGTATTTGGTTCAATCAGCAAGCAGAGGAAGCGGCCGCGTTTTACTGCAATACGTTCTCTCAGGCCCGAATTCTTCAGCAAACACCCATGGTGGTGACGTTTGAAGCAAATGGAACATCTTTTATGTGCCTGAATGGCGGATCTGCTTTCCAAGTCAATTCTGCCGTGTCTTACTCTGTTTATTGTGGAAGTCAAGCGGAGATTTCCCGGCTATATGATGCGCTGTCACAGGAGGGAAGTGTGCTCATGCCCCTTGGTGCCTACGAATGGTCCAAACAATATGCCTGGGTGATCGACCGCTTTGGCGTCAATTGGCAATTGGACATCGACGACATTAACTCGGCTCAAAAAATCGTGCCCACATTGCTCTTTGCCAACAACAAGTTTGCGTGGGTTAAAACTGCCGTGGAGCAATACGCCAGCATATTTGATCCTGCCAAGATCCTCCTAAGCTCCCCTTACCCAGCGCAAGCAGGGCTCCCAGAAGGGTTGCTCCTTTTTGCTCAGTTGAAATTGAATGGCTTCCTTCTCAATCTCATGAGCAGCACGCTGAAGCATGATTTTGATTTTACACCCGCAAATTCTTTGGTCATTGAGTGTGATAACCAAGCAGAAATCGATCATTTTTGGGACAAGCTCGGAGAAGATGGGCGCTACGACAGGTGTGGGTGGTTAAACGATCGATTTGGGCTATCCTGGCAAATTGTTCCCTCAATGTTGCCCCAACTGATGGCGCATCCCGAAAAAGGCCCACGGGTCATGCAAGCGTTCATGGAAATGCAAAAATTTGATATTCAAACCCTTGTCAATGCCTGATGACAATGGAATGAAGATATAGGAGGGTAACACTCGCCGTTGAGGTGAGGCCATAAAAAAGAGAGGGAAAGTTGCCACCACGGACTTTCTCTCTCTTTTAACTGATCAGTTGAAGCAGTCGGATCGAACTGTATCACATATGCTCGACTCAGACAAAAACAAATTAAAACATTTTTTACCCCGGAACCCTTGACCAATATTCGGAGACTTTCATGTGGAAATTGGCGTGGGGAATAATGGGTTCACCAGTAAAAACAGCCCAAAATAGTGCTGAATGAACAAAATGAGGAATATGCTTCAATGCGAATCAATACCAAGTTCAGGTCAGATTCAAGGAAAGCATGGGCATAGAAATCAAGAAGAAGGACTTTTTTATATAGCCGGCAATTGAATAGCCGACGAAATGAAAATGGGGTATTCCTTCTTGCTATATTTTCATTTGTCCTCCAAAAAGCAAAGGAGATCCTCCGGTCTTCCTCATTTCCTGGCTACCTTGAGGGACCAAATCTATTTCTGATGAAGGCTATTCAATCCCACATATTCTTCTTCTCGTGGCTTCTGGTTGCTTCGCTGGCCAGCGTTTTCGCACAGTCCACGCCGAAAGCAATTGACCTCCAGTCCGTTGCGATTCCATTGGGTCACGTTCGCTTGCTCGAAAGTCCCTACCTTCTTTCGCAAGAAGCTGATGCACGATGGTTGTTGGCGCTCTCGCCAGATCGTCTGCTCCATCGCTACCGCCTCTTTGCGGGCTTGCCTCCCAAGGGAGAGATATACCAAGGCTGGGAAAATCGAGGCATTTCGGGCCATTCCTTGGGGCACTATCTCAGTGCCTGTGCGTTGATGTATGCTGCGACGGAGGATAATCGCTTTTTGGAGCGGGTGAATTATATCGTCGAAGAGCTCGCGGCTTGTCAGCAAGCCAAAGGCACGGGCTACTTGGGAGCCATTCCAGAGCAAGACCGCATCTGGGCAGAAGTGGCTGCCGGAGACATTCGTTCTCAGGGCTTCGATCTCAATGGCGGCTGGGTTCCTTGGTACACGCAGCACAAATTATGGGCAGGCCTGATCGACGCCTATCGGCTCACGGGAAGCGCTCAAGCCCTGAAAATCGTCGTGGCGCTGTCTGATTGGGTGCAAGACATGTTTGGATCGTTGTCAGAAGCAGCATTTCAGGAGATGTTGGCCTGCGAGCACGGAGGAATGAATGAGGCGTTTGCGGACCTCTATGCCATCACAAAAAACCCGACCTACCTGGCATTGTCCAAGAAATTTGACCATCACCTCATCCTCCATCCACTTGCGGCACAAGAAGATCACTTGGCAGGCAAACATTCCAATACGCAGATACCCAAAGTCATCGGTGCTGCGCGGCAATATGAGCTCACAGGCAATCGCTCAGACAGCACCGCTGCCGCATTTTTTTTTCATACGGTGGTCCATGATCATAGCTACGTGAATGGTGGAAACAGCGAACACGAGCATTTCGGTCCAGCTGGTCAGCTCGCCAATCGTCTGTCCAATGCGAGCTCCGAGACTTGCAACACGTATAATATGCTCAAGCTGGCGCAGCACCTCCAGACTTGGAATTTGGATGCTGAGCTTGGTGATTACGTGGAGCGGGCTCTGCTCAATCATATTCTTGCTTCTCAAAATCCCGAGAATGGCATGGTCACTTACTTTGTGCCCTTGCAGGCCGGCGGCCAAAAAACCTACAGCACACCCGATAGCTCCTTCTGGTGCTGCGTCGGGACGGGCATGGAAAATCATGCGAAATACGGCGCCTACCTTTATTATGAGTTGCTCGCTGACAAGGGCTTGGTCATCGACCAATTTGTGCCGTCGCGGCTACAGTACAAGGGCTGGGATCTTGCGCTGCGCAGTGAGTATCCCGCATCAGAGGAGATTCACTTGGACTTTCGGGATGTGCCAGCTGGCAGGCCTTTATACTTGAGAAAACCCGCATGGACGACCAACTGGAGCCTGACGATGGACGGCGAGACCGCCGCCGTCACTGAATTGCCCAATGGTTACCTCAAAGTGCTCTCGCCTATCAAATCAGGATCGAAGTTGGACTTTCGCGTGGGAATGAATCTTCGCAGCGAAGGCATGCCCGACCAAGCTTCCCGACGCGCACTTTTTTATGGTCCGACCCTCTTGGCAGGCTTGCTCGATACTGCCATCTTTCGCGATCCGCTGGACTATCCCGTGTTTGTTGCCGACGCAGAACGCCTCGGTCCTTGGTTGATAGCCACCGATTCTGTCTTGCATTTCCGGTCCGTATCCGCCGGTAAACCCGCTGACGTGTTATTCAAACCATTCTATCAAGTGATTCATGAGCCTTATCTGGTGTATCTCGACTTTTACGATGAGGCGTCTTGGCAGGAAAAACAAGTAAATGTGGAAGCACAAAAACGGGAGCAGGAAGACCTTCGTCGCCGGACATTGGATGTGCTGCGAATCGGTGAAATGCAGCCCGAGCGTGACCACGAGCTCGAAGGAGAAAATACTGTTTCGGGCGAGGCGCTTGGGCGAAAATGGCGCCACGCTGTGCAAGGATATTTCCAGTTTGTGATGGCTGTGGACAAGGAGTCGGCTCACGTGCTCTCTGTCACCTACTGGGGTGGTGATGCGGGTAACCGTGAATTTGATATTCTCATAGATGGGCAGGTGTTGGCGACTCAGACCTTGGAGCGCAACCACCCAGACGAGTTTTTTGATCAACCCTATGTTATTCCTGCTGCATGGACTGCGGGGAAAGAAAAGGTGACAGTCCGCTTTCAGGCAAAGCCGGGCATGACCGCCGGGGGCGTGTATGGTTGTCGGATGCTCCGTGCAGGGGAGTGATATGGGGAGTGAATTTAGGGCTGTTGACTTTCCACTGAGATACTGAGTGCACTGAGAAGAAAAGTACCCAATTGCCTCCAAGTGTTCCTGCTTTCTAAGTGGTACATCAATTCAAGCGGTGTTAAATAATATAATTGACTGACTTTCAGTATATTTCTACTTTCATCTCGATGCACAGCACAGCCCCATTACGCAACCATTTTCGGATTTGGCTCATGCAACACAGTTTGCCTCGCACGACCATCGGCTGGGCAGTGATGTTGGTTTTGTGGGTGCCAGCCGTAAATTCCCTCTCTGCACAGAATCGTCCGGATTCCGGTGAACGCTTGTTGGCGTCAGTGGCCTTTCTGCCTGACATTCATTTTCACGATATCTTCGGCGAATTCGCTGACGGGACCTTTGAAGGACTCCCGACCACCTTCGGCGGTATGCAAAGAATGGCGACCATTCGCACGATGGAAGCGCAGCTACAATCCACACGCCTGTTCAACGAAAATTACTTTGCCCTGCTGGCTGCGCTTGACGATGTGGTCGCCAAGGGGATTCGTTGGATTGCGTTGCCCGGAGATTTCAGCGATGATGGCCAAACCGTTCATCTTCGAGGCTTGCGCAAGATCTTGGATTATTACCATGACCAGTATGGGCTAGAATTTTTTGCTGCACCTGGCAACCACGATCCTACCACGCCCTTTCGATCAGCAGCAGGAAAGCGTGACTTTCTGGGCCCCCAAGGCCGTCCGCAGCCGGTATTTACCCCTGATCATCCTGCCTGCCTGGAACCCGGGGGCTTGGCCTATCCCGAGGGAATTTCACCGCACCCAGTGATTTGTTCCCATGACATCGAAGAGCTGGGCTACGAAGGCGTGCTGGAATTCATGAGAGAATATGGTCTGATGCCGAAGGCTGAATATCTGTATTTTGAGACACCCTACAGTGACTATGGCGCCGGGCCTTATCAATTTGACGAGGCGTTGGTACAGGCTGATTTGGCGCTGCGGCAGTACGAGATTTGCCTTCAAGGCACTGGTGGTCCCTACAAAAAGCCGCATTTCACGCAGTGTTTTGAGGTGGCGGATTTGACCTATTTGGTCGAGCCTGTGGCTGGGCTTTGGCTGTTGGCGATCGACGCGAATGTGTATGTTCCTCGCTCCACAGCTGACGAGCGCCAACCAGAATCTGCTAACAACTTTGAAGGATCGGGAAGTGCAGGATACAATCGAATGATCACCCACAAACAGCATGTCGTGGCATGGATTGCCGACGTGGTTCAGCGGGCCGAGACCGAGGGCAAGACCCTGGTGGCATTTAGCCATTTTCCTATGACCGAATTTTATGACGGAGCGCAAGCCCTGGTTCCGGATTTGTTTGATTCTGATGGCACCTTTCAGCAGCGAAGAATGCCCACCGCATCTACAAGCCTGGTACTCGCTCGAACAGGGCTGAAACTGCATATCGGCGGGCATATGCACCAAAATGACACTGGCGTCATCACGGATGAAGAGAACGGACATACGCTGATCAATGTGCAGGCTCCTTCTTTGGCGGCGTACAAACCTGCCTATAAAATTCTGCATCTTTTCACTGACCTGCGGGCAGAGATTGAGACCATTTTGCTCGACGATGTGGCCCATTTTCGCACGCTCTTTCCTCACTATGAGGCCGAATGGAACTACCTCGACTCGGTGGATTACCCCCGGATTTGGAACAAGGAGGTGCTGGGCGCTGTGAACTACGCGGAGTACACCAATTGGCACATGAGAGAGTTGGCACGATTGCGATTTTTTCCAGGAGAATGGCCCGAGGATCTGCAGCAGGTGTTTCCCAGTTTGTCGGGGTGGGAGATGGTTGTGTTGTCGCAGTTGTCTCCTGCTGTCATTACCAACCCAACTTTCTCTTTGCAGATGATTCAGCATCAGGATGTGAGCCAATGGCCGGATAGCCTTCGCCTGACTTGGCAAGCAGCCGAGCTGAGCGCATTGGTCATTGCGAAGCAAAGCGGCTGGGAGGCAGCAGATTTTCGTTGGACGGGGCAGGAATTGGTCTTAGACTTTTACCGCCTGCAAAATGCGGATGAATTGGCACTGATCGACATTTCGCCCGATCGAATGCGGCAGTATGCCTTGCTGTGGGAAGCATTCCGGGGCGGTAACTCCCAGACCGTAGCGGAACTGGGGGGGGTGCCGACGGCTGCGCTGGCCTTGTTGGTGCAGCGCCTGCGAGCTGTGTTTGCGCTCATGAGTCGCTTCTCCGCCGGAGCTCCCAGCCAGCATTTTTCCATAGACATGAAAAATGGTGCACTCCAGCGGCTCGATCCATGAGATTCCCAGGTGCTCACATGGCCCTTCCCGATCTGCGAAAGTCGTTGCGTGAAAGGGGTAAACCGACTGCGATTTTCTTCGCGATCTCATCGTAAGGAATGATGAGTTCCTTCGACACATTGGCTCGAGTTCTTTGCTAACTCCTTTCGGTCATTCCGAATAGGAGCGCAACTTGCCTAACGCGAAACAAGTCATTCATTCATTCTAAACTTTCACCCACGATCTATGAGAAAAAGTCAGATTGTGATCATGCTGTGCCTCTTGTGGACTGGTAGCCTGCTGGCACAAGAACGACCACAGCCAAGGGATTCAACTGCTAATGCAAAGGCCGAGACGCGTGCAGAAGCCAAGGCGTCGCGAAAAACCCAGCGCCTCGAACTACGTGCTGCCAGTGAAAAGTACCTGGTCGGCCAATTGGGGCTGGGTTTTGGACAAACGCTTGATGCCAGAATGGCTGAAAATCGCTACTTGACCTCCGGGATGGTGATGACTTTTGGACAGTCATTTCGGAATCCGCGACGCATCATTCAGTACACGGTGGATACCCGGGCACTTGCCATGGGGCAAAGCCATTTCGAAAATCTGGGATTCAACAGCTTCAATCAGCTTACATTTCAGTATTTGCGGCCTGTGCACGAGACGGCACAAGGCGGCAGAATTTATGCTGGGGGAGAACTCGGTTTGCTGGGGAATGTGCGCTTACTGCCTGCCATCGGCAATAGCTCGTTGAACTTGGACTTCGTGCCATCGCTTTCAGCCGTAGGGCGTTATGAGCGCGAGGCATCCCTTCCGTTCATGAAGCGAAAGGTGCAGTTAGAAGCTTCACTGCGATTGCCTTTGGCAAACTATGTCATGCGCATTCCCTCCTATGCACTTTCGGGGCTGGATGGGAGCAGCACCTCCTTTGCGCCCATCGGCGACTTCACTCGCGTTGTGACCGAGATCGGCATCAGCAACGCTTTCGGCAATAACAATCCGAACCGCTGGGCTTTGTCGTATCAGTGGGATTTTTATGCCTACCGCGACATCGAAGTCCACCCCTTGCGCGTCGCTAACCACGCGTTTATTTATTCACTTTATTTCCGAACCAACTGATCGCCTACATCCTATGAACCAACGATTTTTGGCTCCGCTCCTGGTAGTAAGCTTGGCACTCAGCGCCTGTGAGTCAGTATTTATACGTCCGGACCGGGGCGCAAGTCCACAGGAAATTTTCGAAGAAGCCTGGACCTTTGCCGATCGGGAATATTCTTTTTTTGAGTATAAAAATATCGATTGGGATGCTGTCAAAGTCCAGAACGAAACTCGAATCCAAGAGGACATGAGCGATGAAGCGCTCTTTGAAGTGATTGGTGACATGCTCTATGTGCTGCGCGATGGGCATGTGAACCTTAGTTCTTCCTTCAATGTCTCCCGCAATTCGCGCTGGTACCTCAATTCCCCTCAAAATTTCAACTATTCGGTCCTGGAGCGCGGCTACTTTCAAGAAGAAGAGCAGTATGCAGGCCCATTCATTCTGTATGACTTTGGGGATGTGGGATATATCCGCTACAGTAGTTTTACCAGTGCTGTGAGCAACGAAGACCTCGACTATGCTTTGGGTAAATTTGCAGATCACAAGGGATTGATCATTGACATTCGAGACAATGGGGGCGGCGCGCTATCCAATGTGACCCAGATTGCCAGCCGATTTACAGATCAGGAAGTGGTGGTCGGTCAGTGGCAATTCAAGCAAGGGCCTGGCCACGAGGAGTTTACGCCATTGGAGGACATCGTCCTTTCGCCTGCTGGCACTGGAGCAGCGGATTCGGCGAATGTGCGGCGATTTCTGAAGCCAGTCGTCGTGCTGACCAACCGGAGCAGTTACAGCGCCGCAAATTTCTTACCACTCTACATGAAGGCTTTGCCAACAGTCACCTTGATGGGCGACACGACTGGCGGTGGCGGCGGTGCCCCTGCTTTTGGGGAGCTGGCCAATGGGTGGATCATCCGCGTATCTTCGTCCAGATTATTCGACGCGTCAGGATTCAACGTAGAAGACGGTATTCCGCCCGATGAGCTGGTGTTTCTCGATCCCGCCGATGAAGCCCGGCAGGTAGATACGATGCTGGAAGAAGCCCTTCGGCGACTGAGGGAATAGGTTGATTGGGGGGATG
>DAITMB010000151.1:0-11111 GCA_036835375.1 Bacteroidota bacterium | reverse complement strand
GCCTCAGCCTCCGGATGTTGGATGCCGATGCCGATGCCGATGCCTGAGGCCCTCGAAGGCGAGGCCCTCGAAGGCGGAGGCTCTCCAAGGCGGAGGGTCGAATAAATGCGGAAATTGATAGACATATATGAAAAAAGTGATATGAAAAAACCACCGTTTACGAAAATCACGCTACATTTGTATTCAGGACGCAATGTCGAATCAACTCACAAGCTTTTCCGTCTATCACCAACGTATGATTTATCAGCCTGTCAAATTTGCTACGAAGGGCGCGACCGAGTTCCTGCCCCAGCTCCGCGAGCGAGTAAAAAATTACTTTGAGGAGCAACAGATATCCACTTATGGTAACTCAGAGATGGTGATCAAGACCATCTTCATGCTCAGTCTTCTGCTCGTGCCTTATGGCTTGATCCTCAGCGGAGTAGTCAGCATGGGCTGGCTGGTCTATGGTCTGTGGCTCGTGATGGGCATAGCAATGGCTGGGATTGGAATGAGTGTGATGCATGATGCCAACCACGGGGCATATTCTCCCAATAAAACTGTCAATCGATTTCTCGGGTACCTCATTAATTTCCTTGGCGGCTTCACAGCCAACTGGAAAATTCAGCACAATCGTCTCCACCATTCCTTCACCAACATTGATGGCCACGACGAAGATGTAGCGCCCGGACCTGTGCTCCGTCTGCATCCTGAGCAGCCTTTGCTGAAGCATCACAGAGCACAGCACGTTTATGCGTGGTTCGTGTACAGTCTGATGACCATTTTTTGGATCACCACCAAAGATTTCAAGCAACTCGCTCGCTACAGAGAAAATGGTCTGCTGGGCAAGAATCCTAAAGAAAAATATCGCGAACTGCTTCTCAAATTGATTGGAATCAAGGTCGCTTATTATAGCTACATGCTGGTCCTACCGTTGGCGATCGCTCCTTCGGTCTGGTGGCTGACTGTGGTTGGGTTTATCTCCATGCACTTGGTAGCAGGATTCACTTTGGCTTCAGTCTTCCAGTTGGCGCATGTCATGCCGAGCTCGGAGTTTCCGGTAGCTGACGAAAACCTCCAAATTGAGTCTCACTGGGCGGTTCACCAACTCCTCACGACCACGAATTTTTCTCAGAAAAGCAAGATTTTTTCTTGGTATGTAGGTGGACTCAACTTCCAGATTGAGCACCATTTGTTCCCAAACATTTGCCACGTCCATTATCGGAAAATCTCCAAAATCGTGCGCAGCACGGCAGAAGAATATGGTCTGCCCTACCACGTCCAAGGAAACTTCCTTCATGCGCTAAAAATGCACGCGCAGATGCTTCGCGAACTCGGACGTACCTCTTCCGTGGCATAAGGAATCTATCAAAGGGTCCGTCGGTCTGAAATGTTAATGAGGGCGAAGAGCAGCAATCAAGCGGCTCTTCGCCCTCTCGTTTTGAAAGGTAGATACCAGGTGTCCGGTCCAATATCTAAAAAGGGGAATAATTGGGATTACATAGCCAACTTCGCGTTCTTTAGCGCACAGCAGCCCGTTTATCGACATTAATCCCCGTGCGATGGAAGATTTGAAAGAAAAAATCCTCAACGAAATCACCAAGACCGAGCAATTGATCGAAGAGTACAAGGAAATGACCAAACCTGTTTCTCCAGATGGGGTAGGGCGCATCTCTAGAATGGATGCAATCAACAACCAGAGCGTGACGGAAGCATCGCTGCGACAAGCCGAAGACAAACTCAAAAACCTCCAGCGAGTTCTCTCCTTGTATGGAACCAAAGATTTTGGGATCTGCCTCAAATGCAAAAAGGATATTCCTATTGGCAGAATTTTGGTTCGGCCCGAAAGTTTGTATTGCGTGAACTGTGCCAGATAAATGGTCGATCAGACGCTACGCTGGCCGTTGAGACGAATACGGAAGTGCTTTACTGGTTGATTTGCGTCGATAAAGCCAGTAGCTCAGCGGCAAAACCAGTAGGATCCCCCCAACCAAAAGCATCCAAAATCTCTTTCCAAGTGGTTGTTTGATTTGAATTGGCTTGCCATCCCCGATCAGTGCATACCCCGCCCAAAAATAGGGATGGCAGTGGTAATTGTCTGTGCGCTCAAGCCAGTGGACCCGCGCGATCTTCAAAGCCTCCGAAGCGGAATTCCCAGCGGCCAATTCTTCAAAAAACCCCTGGGTGAGCGTAGCCCCCGCATGATCATCGGCTTGCCACCTACTCGCAAGGACATTGCGGCTTCCTCCGTATTGGAAGGCCCTCGCCAGACTCATCACGCCTTCGCCCTGCAACAAAGGCCCTTTTCCTGTCTGGCAAGCGCTCAGAACTGTGAGTGGACTAGAGAGCTGAAGGGCATAGATTTCCCAGGCATGGAGGATGCCATCGTCATCACCTAAGATCTTCGTGTCGGGCTCGAAATACAGGCGCGACTGCATGAGTTGGGTCTCGTCGGCCAACGCATGGGTAGCGAAGTGAAGAATGTGGGGCTCATGCCCTAGATTCTTCACTTCAGCTTCTCGGGCATCAGAGCCGAGAAGCGCCCGTCCACCAAGAAGTCGGGCGACTTGCTCCACTTCTTCCCGATTGTACCGCAAAGGACGAAGCGCATCTCGGGTTTCCACTGGGGTGTGCGTGCCAAAGTCGGGCGCAAATCCGAGGTAGCTCGCTGGAGTGAGGCTTTGTGCTAAGGAAGATTGAAGCCAAAGCTCAGCCGCACTCGCGTAGGTGATCGCGTGAGATTGAACCAAAAATGGCCAGCTTCGAAAGGCTGGAGAGGTCGCGCGGGTATTTAGCAAACTTTCAAAAGGCAGGTAGCCCAAAGGGCCGTCGGGAATCAGCAACAGTTGCTCCATCTGCGAAGTAAGTCCCGGTAAAAGCACTTGCGCCAGGCGAGTACCAATTTCGGCCATCGCCATGGTCGCTTCCCCGTCGAGGGGAGCAGGTTCTGCAAGAAAAGCAAGCCAGGCATCGACCTCCGCATTCAAGATGCTGTCTCGCGGGATGCGTTCAAACTGCCATTCATCTTGAAATATTCGAAAGAGGAAAATCTCATGCTGCCCCCAAAAATAGCTGTAAAGGGCCTGCTGTGGTGCCAATCTTTGAGAAATCGCTTCGACATGCAGGGGAACTGGATATTTGAGTTGATAATAGCGAGGGTGATCATGTTCCATTTCCTGAAGAAACATCCGATAGGCTTGATACAACTCAAAGTAGTCCTGCTGAAGTCGGTTGGACTCCGTGTTGTCCACAGGTTTTTCTAATCGTTTCGCTTCGATGGCTGCGAGGCGTTGCCTGAAATAATGCTCCTTCGCGGTCAGCGAATCCGGAACGCCGGCAAACTGCATCGCCTGGATGCCACGCAAGTGATCGCGTAGATTGCTGGATTTGCCCTGCTCTACCATCGCAAAGGCAAAGTGGAGGTAGTCAGGATCCTGTTCGAGCAGATACAGCTCATGCGCCCGTGCCAGTGCCCGCTCTATCACGGGCCGTTGGGCATTGACCTTGACTTGCTGAGATTCCCCGGCTTCGTAGAAATGCCGCTGGCTGTCGGTCACAGCGATGAAAGCCTCGTAGCAAGCCAGCGCTGCTCGCAGGAAGTTGGGATCTGAGGTTTGTTCGTAGCGCCAGTCCATAATCTCTCCCTGATATTTAAGGAGCGATGGGAGCTGGGTATTGGTCCATTGCGCGAAAATTTGCGCATTGGGTGCGGCTTGAAAAGGCAGATCAGGCGAGGCATTGGTCCACGCTTTCTGAAGATAAGCGAGGGTAGAATCCGGATTGCCGAGATGCTGCCAGGCTTCGGCCATCTCTCGATAGGTATCTGTGAGATTCCACTCCATGTGGGCGAGGTGGTAAATCTCTTCGGCCTTGGCAAAATGCTTCAGCGCCAGGGCTGGCCTACCGAGCAATCGTTGAATTCGCCCCATCGATTCCCACACCCATCCGATGCGCATGGAGTGAGGTTCCAGACTCAGTTGGGCCGCACGCAGGGCTTCCTCCATGGCCGAGGCAGCCGCCTCATAGTTGCCCATTTGCTCATAGATGGTGCCTTTTCGCATATAGTCCAAAACCAGGCCTGAATGAGTGGGGCCAAACAGTTCGAGATCATTTTGAATGACGACGTTGATATATTCAATCGCTGACTCGTACTTTCCCAGCGATTGGTTGGCCGAACTACGGGCATAATAGATTCGACTGATCCCGTCAGGACGCAGCCCGGGCTGAGCGATGAACAAAGCTTCGGCTTGATCGAGGTAGCGGAGCGATTCGTGGTAGTCGCCCACCATGATCAAGGTGCTGGCATAATTGAAAAGGGTAGCGTATTGAACGGCAGGTTTGAGGCTGTCGAGGTAGGTCAAATTAATGCGATACAGTTCCAGAGCTTTCCAGGGAAGGCCCAAGGACTGGTAGAGCACAGCGGCGTTGCTGCGAACTTGGATCACATGGCTATGTCCGGGCCGTAGAAAGCGATCCAACATGGCCGATGCTCGCTCATAGTGCTGGATGGAAGTTTCGATTTGGTCAACTTCTGAGTACAAGACACCGAGCGCATTTTCGATATAAGCGATGTCCACTTTCCCCTGAGGATACAGCTCCTGGAAGATTTCCAAGGCTTTGTGGCAGTAAAACAGAGCCGAGTCATAGGCTTCTACATAGCCAAAAGCCTGGCCTGTCCATTGGTAGATCAAGGGGCGAATGGTGTCTTCAGGCGCGAGGGCGTTGCAGTCCTGGACGAGGGCCTGATGCATTGCTACAGAGCGCTCAAAATTGCCCCGATACGCTTCCAAACCTGCTCGTTCTCCTTTAGCGAGAAAAATTTCGGGGTGCGTGTCTCCGACCCAGTCAGCCCGTGCAATGAGGCTGTCGAGGGTCGCTTCCGCCTCGTCCAAGAAGCCATTTCGCGCAAAATATTTGCCTGCCTGACGCATAGCAGCCAGCAGGGTGACAGAGTCTCGCTCCACAGCAGCGAGGGATTGAGCCTTTCGGCCCAGGTGATACGCTTCCTCAAAATAGCCTTTGGCCCACTGGTCACGGGCTTGCTTGAGTAGCCCGGCTGAATTTCCGAGCGGTTGTTGGGGGATCTGATCTAGTGAAATCTGAGCGCTGAGAATGATCAAGAGCGGAAGAAAGAACCAAGAGACTTTTCTGGAAAACATCGGCATGGTGGCTAGCCTTTTCGTGAAACGTCATCACCACCGCAATAAAATTCTTTTGGACTAGAAAACCAGCGAAGCACATAGCAAAGATTGCGAAGCACCTCACATGACTTATCCCGAAACGAATCTCTTGAACTTCCTCGTCATCCCCTGGAGTTGCCTTTTTTGCCCAGGCAGCAGATTGATCGGCCTAGTCTGGACACATGGACGAATTTAGAAAAACCGTCCCCGCCAGATTGTTATGAACATTCAAGTAGTGTCAGGCGATCCACCGACGCCCGATTTCAGCAATCCTTCAACTTTCATTCCTCTCCGAATCGATAAGCGATCCCAGCAAGCAGTGTTGTGGAGTTGGTTTTGATGTTTCCATCAGAAATAGCCGGAGTGACTGGCGCATCCCCAATATTCAGCAGTCCGATGTTATTTCGAAGTTCAAAGGAAAGAGAAATTTGGGGTTGAATCGGCACAGAAAAGCCCAGACCTGAAGTAATCCCAGCGTCCAGCTGCCTAAAAGGAAGTGAAGGTCCACCTATTGAGGTGTTGCCTTCGCCAGTGACTTCCACGGAGATAGATTGCCCCATCAAATAGCCGATGTAAGGACCTGCATTTACGTAAAAGGGGATTTTTTTGCCAAATGTCGCCCGTAAAAGAAGAGGTAGCGTGAGGTAGTCAATTGCTATTCGCATGGTTGCCTCGCTGCCTGGATTTCTGATAGGGTCGAGTACAAAGTTTGGTATCGTTGATCCCTTTCTTTCGTATGCGACATGGGTTCTCAGGGAAAAGCACTCATTGAGATGATACTGGACGAACAATCCACCAACGCCACTGCGCGAGGTGCGATGTAAAGAATCAAGGAAGGGATTACCGTAAAGCGATGCGAAGGTCGTCCCTCCTTCTATGCCCAACTCAAATTTATTTGATTGACCGTATGCAGCACTTCCCCATAGTGTGAAGAGAAGTGCCATCAAGATTGAAAGGAAGGTTTTCATAGAAGTTTTGTTTGAGGTTGTTGTATGTTGTCAAGAAGCTGACTTAAAAATAGAGAAGAAGTCTCAAATCATACCAATAATTTTTTTGCCGTTTATGAATCATCTGTGAATGTGGGAGCACGATTCCGAGATCTTGTGAGCGTACGAGTCTATCCGAAAACTTCACCCTGAATCCTGCCCCTTTTTTTTCAGAGAAGAAGTGGTCATATTCGATCCTTCCAGTTCCATATGCGGAAGCACATGCAAGCATGACCTTCGCTATCAGGATCTTGATCAAGCATGTGCCATTTGTAAGGGAAACTCCATAAACATGAATAGATTGATTGTAATCGCTAGTGTTTGCTTGATGGCATTGACGATGAGTGCCGATGGGTCTTATGTTCAGGCGCAAGAAAAGCCCAACATACTCTGGCTCGTGAGTGAAGATAATAGTCCGCTGATCGGTGCTTATGGCGATCGATTTGCGACTACCCCACACATTGACAAGTTGGCTGAAGAGGGTTTTCTCTACACGCATGCTTATGCAAATGCACCAGTGTGCGCACCTGCGAGGAACACCATCATCACTGGGGTGTATGCCAATTCAAACGGGCACCAACACATGAGAAGCAGTTACGCAAAAGCAACTCAAGTGAGATTGTTTCCGGAGTGGATGGCCAAGGAAGGATATTACACAACCAATAATGCCAAAGAAGATTACAATATCCTGCAAGAACAAGTGGAGGGCGTGTGGGATGAATCCAGCGCAGATGCGCACTACAACCAACGAGAAAGCGGGCAGCCATTTTTCGCTGTTTTTAACTGTGGATTGTCTCATGAAGGCACGATTCACCACAGTCATCTTCTATCGGACAGCGAGATACGTCACAGTATGAAGGACGTTCCACTGCCTCCGTATCATCCCGACACGCCCGAAATGAGAAAAGATTGGGCGCGGTACTACGATCGGATCGAGGAAATGGACCAATGGGTGGGAGAGAAGTTGGAGGAATTAGCACGAAGTGGTGAAGCCGAGAACACCATCGTCATTTACTATGGAGATCATGGTGGGGTATTGGCTCGGAGCAAAAGATTTGTGTATGAAACGGGAACCAGGGTGCCCTTCATTGTTCGCATTCCGGAGAAATTCAAGCATTTGTGGCCCAATGAGAAAGTCGGTACGGAGGTAAATCGACTCATCAGCTTTGTTGACCTGGCACCTACTATGCTGAGTCTGGCCGGGGCGGACATCCCCGACTACATGCAGGGAAAAGCCTTTTTGGGTGAGCAACAGGCGGTCGTCGAGCCGGAATACGCCTATATGTTTCGAGGGAGGATGGACGAAAAATACGACATGAGCAGGGCTGTCCGCGACAACAAGTTCAGGTATATCCGAAATTACATGCCCTATCGAATCTATGGACAGCACATTGGCTATCTATGGAGAGCAAATTCTGTCAGTTCGTGGGAAGAGGCTTGTCAACGAGGAGAATGCAACGACATCCAGCAAGCCTTCTGGAAGACCAAGCCCGTGGAAGAATTGTACGATACGGAAAATGACCCTTGGGAAGTGAATAATCTGGCATCAGACCCTGCCTTCGCCGATGTGGTCCTGCGCATGAGGAATGCTACGATGGATTGGATGAATGAAATCAGAGATAGCGGATTTATTCCTGAAGCTGAACTCACGGATCGGGCTGGAGATCTCTCGATCTACGATTACATGCGGACAGGCGAAGTTCCCCTAGAAGCGATCATACAAGCAGCGGAAAAATCCGTGACGGCTACCGAAAATGACCTTCCGGAATTGGCTCTTTTGCTAAAATCTGAAGACAGTGCGATCCGGTATTGGGGAGCAACTGGGGCACTGATGCTCGGTGACAAGGCAGCTCCGCTTGTTCCGCAAATGAAAGGCATGTTGAGTGATGCATCTACCAATGTGAGGATCTTGATATCAGAAACATTATATCGAATGGGATATCAAGCGGATGGACGAGAGGGGCTCATCGCGGCGCTGGGTTCTCCTCATCCCATGGCGCGAACACATGCGCTGGTCGCGATCGAATGCGTGGGCGAAGACAGCGAGGAAGTCCAGGAAGCCGTGATTTCATGGGCCCAAAAAGCTGGGAGGTTGTCCACAAAATATTATGACCACAGAGCTGCCAGGGTGTTGCTGGCTCAATGGGAGATCGACTATGACAAGTATGGGATAACGGCTGAGTGGTAGCAGAAATCGCGTTGCTATCTGGCGTCTAATGAAGATCGCACCTCAATCAAATCCCCTTCCCCCAAAAGCCTTCAGGCCATGCGCTGATCTCCAGTGCATGACCTGATATGGGCTTGATCATCTTATCTTGGGATTCGTTAGCAGAAATTCAAATCTCCCATCTCACCATCTCGCCTCTCAACATCTCCCCTCTCTCTTCTGACTTCTGACTTCTGACTTCTCTCTTCTCTCTTCTCCCATCTCCCCTCTCACCATCTCGCTTCTCAACATCTCCCCTCTAATCCCTCTTCGTCCACAACTCATAGACCGAAACATCAGGGTTTTCATAGTTGTTGGTGCCAATGTAGTCGCCTGTGTTCGGATTCACATAGTATTCGTTGTAGCCAGATTCTACCTTGCCATAATAGCTGCCATTGGTCACAGTCTCTTCTCCTCTGATTCCGTCAATAAAGCGCTCATGTTGGCGGTCTTGGCTCGCTTGGTTGTTGCTCCAGGTCTGGTTGTAGATGTCGTTGGTCTCTTGCATAGTCTGCATGCGCCGTTGGTGCGCGTTGAAGTTGGATTGCATGTTGGCCATCCGGTTTTGATGATCTATGCTGCTCTGGCGAGTCATTGCATCCATTCTGGCAATTTTCTCCTGTCCTCTGATCCTTTCCTGCTCTTGCCAGGATTCCACGGTTTCAAACGAGTTCGCAATGGTCCTCGACAGCTCGTCCATAGATTGAGGGTCACCGGAGGTAATGTAGCCGAAGAGGTCGGCTACCCAGACTTGCTGAAGCAGGAACGTAGTGCCATTGATTTGAGCCTGCACGGGTTTGCCATTTTCGGTGAATTCAAAGGTGATGCTAGTCGTGGTGAATTGCGGATTCATGTTAAGCTTGCGGGCAAGCTCTTCCAGTCGGGCCTGGTAGCGGGGATCGGGGCTGTTGCCTGTGATGCGGAATCCGGGAAACCGACCGTATTGACGCTGGACATAGTCTGTAAAGAAGCGATCTGCAGGCACGAATGGCTTGATTTGCAGCAAGGGACTGCCTGTGTTCATACCTACGCTCATGCCATATGCTGGCGAGGGAAGGTAGAACATAGGCAAATTGGCGTCGCCAAAGAAGATGCAAGAGCTACCATCGGGGCTTTTGGTGAATCCCACAGAGCGGGTCTGCTCGTGGGGGCGAAGCAGGGCGACTTGTGATTCCCAGCCTTCTGGAAGCATCACGGTGAAGGCGCCCTCGCGAGGCTCCGTGACTTTGATGAGCGACGGGCCGCCGGAAAATACGCTGCTGAATGACATAGAGGAGGAGTTAGTATCAGAACCGCAAGCGCTGAGGAAGAGAGCACTTACTAGTAAGCAGGATATAGCGATAAAATGGCGCATGACGATAAATGTTGATGGGTGGTAAAATAGGTTGTTAGCAACAGTAGATCCGATCGGCGCTTCCTCAAAAAGGAGGAGAAAGGGGAAAGCGATTCGGCTTCTTTCCGTGCTTCAATGAGGAATGGCAGGGAATCAGGAAAGGTTAATGCGCGGACGGCGACTTTTTGAAAAAAAATCAGAAATCTTCGAGATGATTGCTGTGGGAGCACACTTGAGGTGTGGCAGAATTCACTAGCAAGTCGCAAATCTGAGCCGGAGACAAGCAATCAGGCGATAGGAAGGCTGATGCTAACGAATGGCAACTAAAGCCGATAGGGATTTAAAATGTGGTGGAACCAATGTGTTTTTTCGCTACCAAATCGTACATTGAGAATCAACTAGGCAATTCAACAAGGTCATGCTATGCAAAACGGGTCAATGAACGAGGAAGTAGGAGCGCTGCTTGAAGAGGTGGAGCAACTGAATACACAAGCACTGGAGGATTTTGTTGCAAAGGTATTGAGCATTCGGGCAGAACGGGTTGCGTCGGTGCTGCCAGAACAAGAGGCACAGTTGATTCAGCAGATCAACATAGGCCTAAGCCCAGAACATCAGTTACAGTTCGAGGCCTTGGTAAAAAAACGGCAGGACGAAACCATTACCTCCGAAGAATTACAAGACTTGATGACACTCACAGAAGAGGCTGAGCGGCTGAATGTCGAGCGCATGAAATGCATGGGAAAACTGGCACACTTGCGGAATGTACCTCTACGTGAATTGATGCACCAGCTTGGGGTGTTGCCTGTTTAATGAAGAAGATGGGCTATCCCCGCATATCTCGTAAAACGAGACAAGATGTTTTTATCCGAGCCAAAGGGTGCTGTGAATACTGCAAGTGCCAAGCAGCTTTTTCTCCACAGCCTTTCTCCGTCGAGCATATTTTACCATTGGTCAGCGGAGGGGAAAATGCCTTGGACAATCTGGCTCTTGCCTGCCAAGGGTGCAACAACTACAAATTCACAAATACGGTTACCTTGGATCCCGTGAGCGGTAAACTTGCGCCGCTTTTTCATCCTCGAAATCAGCAATGGAGTGACCATTTTAGGTGGAATGCAGACTGTACACAGATCATCGGCCTCACGCCCTCAGGAAGAGCAACGACATTGCGCCTAAAACTAAATCGTCCCGGCCTGGTCAACCTACGGGCAGTGCTGTATGCATTAGGGGAACATCCCCCTTCCTGAATTATTTGAGGCGAAAGGCGTTTGGAAAATTTGGTGGGGCTGAAAAGGTCACTGGAGAACAAATCGTATGACCATCTTCGCCATGCCAAAAGTTTTTCAGGGCTCAATATATGCAGCGCCCAGTTGCTTACGCCGATTTTTTCGCCTCGAATAACGGCGCTATTTGCATTGCAGTTGGAAACT
>DAITMB010000150.1:0-11160 GCA_036835375.1 Bacteroidota bacterium | reverse complement strand
ACCACTGTGTCACCCACCTCGCGAGTGCCGAGTTGCCCGCCCAAATCCTCGGTCACTGCGCCATGCTTCATGACGAGATCCACAGCTTCCCGCACAATAGATGCCTCTTGTACCATCCCAAATGCGATTTCCAACAGCATAGCTACCGAAAGCACCGTGGCGAGTGGATTCGCTCGATTTTGACCCGCTGCTTGCGGATATGAGCCATGCACCGGCTCAAATACGGAGGTAGCTTCTCCTACCGATGCCGATGGCAAGATACCGAGAGAGCCCGCCAAAACGGATCCTTCATCTGATAGAATATCTCCAAAGAGATTGCCTGTCACCAAGACATCAAACTGCGCGGGATGGAGTATAAGCTGCATCGCAGCGTTGTCCACAAAAATGGTGTCTGCTGTGACGTGAGGGTATTCCTTCGCGATTTCCAAAAATCGCTCCCGCCACAGACGTGACGTCGCCAATACATTCGCTTTGTCCACCAGTGTGACCTTGTGACGTCGCTTCTGTGACGCTTCGAAGGCCAAATGAATCATGCGGTCCACCTCCTCGCGGCGATAGATGCAAGTATCGAATGCGACCTGACCGTCTTCGGATCGGCCTCTTGGTTCTCCAAAATATATCCCAGAAATCAGTTCCCGCAGCACCAGGAAGTCCACCCCTTCGAGGCGATCTGCCTTGAGAGGCGACTTGTCGTACAAGCTTGGGTAGGACACCACAGGCCGCAAATTCGCATACAGCCCAAGGGATTTTCTCATGCGGAGCAACCCCTGCTCGGGCCTCACGGAAGCATGGGGGTCATTGTCATACTTGGGATGTCCGATCGCGCCAAAGAGCACAGCGTCAGCCGCCAAGCAGGTTTCGTGCGTCGCGGTCGGGTAGGGGTCGCCCGTAGCATCAATGGCCGCTGCTCCTACCAGTGCTTCTGTGAAAGTGAACCGATGGTCAAAAGCTTGGGCAACAGCCTCCAGCACGCGGCGACCGACCGCCACGACCTCTGGGCCGACGCCATCCCCTGCGAGGAGAGCGATGGATTTGTTCATAAGGGAAAGATCAGCTGTGAGTAAATGAAATCGCGTGATCGAGATGGATGCCAGAAGTGCATTATGGGGTTGGATCTGAACTTGCGTTACGCTTGATGCGAGGCCTTTTGGCCCGCTTTGCTGCTGGGGCCGCCACATAGGATCCCAGTGGCTGGCGCTGCTGCTCAAAAGCGATCACTTCCTGCTGCAAGTTGAGCAAGTAGTCGATGTCGTCATACCCATTGTAAAGGCAGAGTTTTTTATAAGGATTGATGTCAAATGATACAGAAATGCCGTCGCCTGCAATGGTCTGTGCCTCCAGATCCACTTCCCAGTTTGTTTGAGGAGAGGACTGCGCCACAGCGAGCCAGCGGTCTAGCGTTTCTTGAGGCACTTCAATGGGAAGAAGGCCATTGTTCAAAGCGTTTCCTTTGAAAATGTCGGCAAAAAAGCTCGACACCACCACCCGAAATCCATAATCGGCAAGTGCCCAAGCAGCATGTTCCCGGCTGGAGCCACACCCGAAATTTTTTCCCGCTAGCAGAATTTCGCCTCGATACATCGGGTCGTTCATCACAAATCCTGGCTTGGGATTGCCATGCGTGTCAAAGCGCCAATCGCAAAACAAGTGATTCCCAAAGCCCTCCCGCGCAGTCGATTTCAGGAAGCGGGCAGGGATAATCTGGTCGGTGTCCACATTTTCCATCGGCAAAGGGACTGCCCTGGAGCTAAGTGTATGAAATGGAGTCATGAAAAATCAATTGAAAACGATGGTGATAGCTAAATGGCGAAAAAATGATGGAGGAAAGCTCAGACCAATGTCCGGACGTCCACGACCTTTCCTGCCAAAGCTGCTGCTGCTGCCATCAAAGGAGAAGCCAAAAAAGTACGAGCACCGGGGCCTTGTCGGCCTTCGAAGTTGCGGTTGGAGGTAGAGATACAGTATTTCCCGGCAGGAATTTTATCTTCGTTCATGCCCAAACAAGCAGAGCAGCCCGGTTCCCGCAATTCAAATCCTGCGTCCATGAGAATTTGGTCAATCCCTTCTTTCTGGGCTTGCAGGCGTACTTGCTGTGATCCAGGCACGATCATCGCCTCCACATGCGGGGCTTTTTGCTTGCCTTTGACGAAGGATGCGACCAATCGGAGGTCTTCCATGCGAGAGTTGGTGCATGATCCGATGAACACATAGTCCACATGTTGCCCCAGCATGGGTGCTCCCTCGGTCAGTCCCATGTAGCCCAAGGACTTTTTCAAAGCTGCTGCTTCGCTAGCATCGCGCATTTCAGTAACAGTCGGAATTTCACGACTGATTCCGATTCCCATGCCAGGATTGGTGCCGTAGGTAATCATAGGTTCTATCAGCGCTGCATCAAAATGGTGCTCTGTATCAAACACCGCCCCGGGATCGGTGTAGAGTTGAGACCATTGGTCCACGGCCCGATCCCAAGCCTCCCCGCTCGGCGCAAATTCTCGGCCCTTTACATAGTCTATCGCTTTCTGGTCTGGCGCCACAAACCCACCTCGGGCACCCATTTCGATGCTCATATTGCAGATGGTCATGCGACCTTCCATACTCAAGTCTCGGATGGTGCTTCCAGCATATTCCACAAAATGGCCTGTGCCACCAGCCGTGCCCAGTTGGGAGATGATGTGCAGGATGACATCCTTAGCAAACACACCCGGTTGAAGCGCTCCGTCCACGGTGATCCTCATGCGAAGTGGCTTGGGTTGCAGCACGCACTGCGTCGCCAGCACTTGCTCCACTTCGGAAGTGCCGATCCCAAAGGCGATGCAGCCAAAGGCGCCATGCGTCGAAGTGTGGCTGTCACCGCAAACAATGGTCATGCCGGGCTGGGTGAGGCCAAGCTCCGGACCGATCACATGAACAATGCCTTGGTAAGGGTGGCCGAGCCCATACAGCTGCACACCGAATGATTCACAATTCTGCACCAAGGTCTCCACCTGGTGGCGGGAAAGGGCTTCCTTGATCTGAAGGTGCTGATCTCGAGTAGGAACATTATGATCGGCTGTGGCCACGGTGAGCGCTGGACGAAAGACGGGAATTCCGCGTGCAGCCAGTCCTGCGAATGCTTGAGGAGAGGTCACCTCGTGAATATAGTGCCGATCAATGTAGAGCACAGTAGGGCCAGCCTCAATGGAGGTCACTGTATGTGCATCCCAGATTTTGTCAAAAAGCGTGAGGGCCATGAAGCTAGGGTCGCAGGTGAAGGAATGGTGAAAATAATGGTCTGAAAAAGCGTCTGATGTTGAATTTCTAGGGAATTACTGTCTCAAAAATGGCTGAGCAAGTACCCCTTCTCCACTTGTCCAAATGCAGTGATAAGCACCAGGGGCCAAGTGCGCTACAGGAATTTCGAGTTCGTAGGTGCCGGGAGAATCAGTTCCTGATGGCAGGCCCCGATCAGGGACAATTTGTCGAGTAAATACGGATTGCCCCAGTGAATTCCGGATTTCGAGCTGTCCGCCCTGCGCCACACGCGCCAATTCAATCTGGAGGGAGCCATCGCTGATCGGATTAGGAAACACGCTGAGCGCTGGAAGGTGGTCTCGACGGATCCGCAGCTCAACAACCTCAGACAGAGACGTGCGTCCACTAGCGTCCCGCTGCCGGAGTTGGTAATACACCCAGTCACCCGGAAGTGTATGGATCAGCCTATCCCGAAAGTCATAGGAAGCAAGGTCTTGGTCAACAGCTTTTGAGGGCAATTCGGCGATCTCTTCCCACACATCAAGGTCCACGCTGCGCATCAATTCAAAAAAACTTTCTTCCCCCTCCTCTGCGGTGTTCCAGGAGAGCAGTGCGTCCCGCTGGTCCTGCACCGCATCGAAGCTCAGCCACTGAACGGGGAGTGCCATGTCGCCAGAAATCTGGATATTGTCCACAAAGGTCGCATTCCCCCAACTCACGTTGAAATCTTTGTCATACTTGTGAGACCCTTCGAAGGTGATGGTGAACACCGTTCCAGCATAGGGATTCAAGCTGATCACTGGGTGGTCCCACACGCCATCCGCCCCATTTGGTTGATACACGCCCGAAACCCCTGTGCCATTGACGAGCACCTGAAAGTTGGTGTAATTGTCATCGAATCCATGCAATTGACGATAGTCAAACTCCAACTGTAGGGTAGTAAAATTGGTCCCATCCACACACAGGGTCGCCCTGCTCCGGTACAAAGGATTCCAGCCATCGACGAAAGCCGTCGCATTGCTTGGCGTGTTGAAGAAAGGCGATTCATTATCGGGGGCTCCTTCGAAGATCAATCCCTGAAGCCCCGTATGAGCGGCATCTGTTCCCACCGAAAGGTCATTTCGAAAGCTATGGGCTAGTGAAAGAAACCCTAACGTTGCCCCTTCAAAGCCTTCGCTGTAAGGCACCGAAACGGCACCTACCTTGACCAAATCAGTCTTGGTAGCGACTTCGCTGCTTATGCCATCGGAGACCGTGAGGGTGACTGTGTACACGCCCGGCGCGGCATAGGTGTGGGATGGAAAGGGGAGAGTAGAATTGTTTCCATCACCAAAATCCCAGGTTCTGGTGCTCACAGGGCCTTGGGAAACGTCTGAAAAGTCCACGGTGAATCCTGCCAAACAAGCCTGAGTAGCAGAATGATAAAAATCGGCGGAGATGGGCACCACGCCACATGGGGTGAGATAAGCACGATACGTGCTGTGACACCATTGGATCTCATCGATTTGATCGTCAGAAAAATGCGTCCTGCATTCTTTGAGGCTGTAGGACATGATGTTGCTCGGATCAGGCACATACAAATCACCATTGCCATCAGTCGCCGTCCCGATGTATTGGCAGCCGCCGTTGCTCAGATTGGCACCTGCCAAGGTCGGGTCGGCCGGGGTGTCACAAATAAGGTCACCAGCAGTCAAACAGTTGCTTCCATCGACGAGCTCTGGGTCATAGAATGTCTCATGGGTGTGAAACAGAAAATAGTAATGGCCTATTTCATGCTCAAAGGTACTGCCATTCAGCGCGCAGGCAGTAGCCAGGACAATCACGTCGGGCCCACCAGGAAAATAAGCATATCCGCAAAGGGAAGCAGCCCCACTTGTGACAGTATCAGCGACGTAGATATTGATGACATTGTTCTCGTAATCAGTTGCTGTCATGGCAGCTTCTTCGCTCATATCTAGGCTGGTATAAGCATCATTATCGATATAGTTGATCGCCGCGCAAGGGAAAAAATGTAGCCCTGCTTCGTAATAAATTTCATTGACTCGCTCTAGGGCTTCTAAGAGGTCCGCCGGGTCCACGCCCCCGATCCCCGCCGTAGAACGGATGATGTGTAGCTGCACCGGAACCATGCTGATGGCGATTCCAGCCCGGTGGTGACCACCAGCACTCTTCCACTGGAGGTACTGCTCGTGAATGGGTTGAATCTGGCGGGCCAGCTGAGGGGAAATTTCTACCCCGCATTCCTGCGATTGGAGGGAGTGTGCGCTTAGCCCCAAAAATAAGAACAAAACGACAAACCGAGGTGGAGCGACGAATGAAGCCCGACAGAAAAAAGGAAATGAAATCGCCATTTGGATAAGTAGAAAAGGGTGAATGAGTGATTTCCCAAAGTTGAAATGATCGGTGAATAATACAAGTTGAAAATCTCAAAATTTCCTTTACCGAACAACCTTTTACTTCTCACATTCCTTTTTTCAAATCTTACTTAATGCATCTAGATAAGCGACGGCTGTGGCAGTGATGGTATCGCTGTCGGTCCCGAAGCCATAAAAGTATATGCCGTCCTGATCTACCTGGATGTGTACTTGCGCGAGATCATTGCTGCCGCCGGTGATGGCTTGCACGAGGTATTCTGCCAGTTTGACATCGTAGCCCATGATCCCATCAATGGCCTTGATGGAAGCATCCACGGGGCCATTTCCTTGCGCTTCATTGTACAGCAAAGTGTCATTTTTGCGAATGGTCACTTGTGCAGTCGCCTGGGAGCCTTTTCCACACACCACCGTGAGTGACTCGAGCGAAAGGGTGTGCTTCGAGCGAGGTCTTCCGATGAGTTCGAGCAGGTCTTCGTCGTTGATTTGCTTGTTGGCGTCTGCCATTTCCAAAAACCGGGGATATAGTCCTGCAAGTTCCTCCGTATTGACATCCACCCCCAGCTTGGACAGGCGATGCTTCACGGCCGCTTTGCCAGATCTGGCGGTGAGGATAATGGAGCTGGAAGGCACCCCGACGTCGTGCGGATTGATGATTTCGTAGTTTTCTCGATTCTTCAGCATGCCGTCTTGATGGATCCCGGAGGAATGCGAGAAGGCATTTCTCCCCACAATGGCCTTGTTGGGTTGCACGGGCATCCGCATCAGGCGGGTCACCAGCTTGCTCACCGGATAAATGCGGGTCGTATCTATGTTTGTCTCCAACTGAAGGCTCTGGTAATGACTCTTAAGCACCATGACGGTTTCTTCGAGAGAAGTATTTCCAGCTCGCTCACCAATACCATTGATGGTGACTTCTACCTGGCGAGCGCCGTTTCGAAGTCCTGCCACGGCGTTGGCAGTAGCCAGCCCCAAGTCATTGTGGCAATGTGCGGAAAGGATGGCTTTGTCAATATTTGGCACCGTGTTCATCAGGTGGTGAATGATGGCGCCATACTGATCTGGCAAACAATATCCTGTGGTGTCGGGAATATTCACCACAGTTGCGCCAGCTTGAATGACCGTTTCGACCATTTTTGCCAAAAAATCAAGGTCGGCCCGGCCTGCGTCTTCGCAGTAAAATTCCACATCGTCTGTGAACCTCCGGGCAAAAACCGTCGCCTTTGCTGCTCGCTCCAGCACCGCCTCACGTGAGCTATTGAATTTGTGTCGAATGTGCATGTCGGAGGAGCCAATGCCGGTGTGAATGCGCTTTCGCTTCGCAAATCGAAGGGCTTCAGCCGCGCACTCGATGTCGGCCTCTACCGCACGGGAAAGGGCGCAGACCACGACTTCCTTGACTGCTTGAGAGATGCTCACCACAGAATTGAAGTCGCCCGGGCTGGAAATCGGGAATCCCGCTTCGATCACGTCCACGCCCAAGGCTTCTAGCTCACGGGCCACAACGATCTTTTCAGAAGTATTCAGTTGGCACCCCGGCACTTGCTCGCCGTCGCGGAGGGTGGTGTCGAAAATGTACACGCGGTTGCTCATAATCGGGATGGGGCTGAGGGTGGGTGTGGGGAAAGCAACTAAAGCCTCTTCTCATGGAGAACAGGCTGCAAAAATGACGAATCGAAAAGAGATCAATGAAAAATCCGTCCTAGCAGCTCACAAGAGAGGCTAGTCGTAGGAGACCCAGAAAAAGGTGACGGACACTCATACACAGGTGTTTCATGCGTTTGCACTTAAAAGTTGGCAAATCTCCTGTCTTTGGCCAAAGGTTTTGACCAAACGAAATCTGTAATTTCGCAATTATTCATAAGCTGCTTGATTGCGTATCTCAACTTCAAATATTCCCGGCCTTCTATCTCCTTTTCTATCGCGCTATGAGAATACTTTTTCTTTGCGCTGAAAATGACCTTTGCGAAAAAAGGGATTCGGGAAAAATGCCTGCTTCTTGTCTGATACAAAGTCGCTTGTCTCCTGTTTCCGCCATTTGTCCCGACTACTTGCGTTGATTTGTCTAGTTATGCGTGATTTTCATTTTTCGACTCCCCTGTCCAACCCTGTTTGCTGGAAGCAGCTTGGCTTATCATTCAGCCTGCTGGTCCTGTTACAGGTGGGGGGGTGTTTATCGGTGTTGGCTCAATTTGAGGTGCCGTTGCCAATGGTCGGCACCATGGCCCACGCCTTTAGCGATACAGTGTACATGAGTCCCGGTGGCGATGACAGCCAGCCTGGCACTGAGGCCCAACCAGTCAAGTCATTTGCTGCTGCCGTCTCCCTGCTCCCTTTTGGCGTTGAAGACGTGCAAGGAGGGGATGCTTTTGGGTTGGTGAGGCTGTTGCCAGGCACCTATGAGCTCACAGAAGGGCTGATTCAGCACGAGTCAATGTGGAAGCAGGGCAACACCTACCGCCATGTGAGCATCGAAGGCGTGGGCCATGTCATGATCGGCGGCACAGCCAGCAATCCTTGCCCAGGCAACTTGATCCAGCTCATGGGCGACCACGTGATGATCCGCAACCTCCATCTCCGGCACGCCCTTGGAATGGGCATTCTTTCCACACGTCCATACGTCGATGCGAACTCCGTTGGGCCTAAGCACTGGTGGATTCAGGGAGTCACCACTGATTCTGTGGGGAGTTTCGGGATGCTATTGCGCCACATCGACACGCTCCTCGTGGAGGATTGCCGCGTCTTGCGCTCCGCACGCATTGGCAACGAATATCTTGCTAGTCCTTGCCAATGGCCATCCGGCTTAAAATGCTATGCTTCTCGTCATGCCACTGTTCGCAACTGTGAGGTGGGATATTCCCGGGGGGAAGGGCTTAACTTTCACAATAGTCGATCTTGTCTAGCTTACGGAAATCGCCTCCACGACAATTCCGCCAACGTCTATCTTGATAATTCTTCCAAGGTCATTTTTCGCCAAAATCACCTCTTCAACACGCCCGGACTGGAAGCCCTAGCCAACCCCTGCCCAGCAGATCCCAACACCCAGCTCACGGGTCCCGCTTTTCTGCTAGCCAACGAAGGCTCTTGCCCCAACGGTCAAGGCGCTACGTTCAACAACTGCGCGAGCAACTGCCTTTTCAACCAAGGGAGTTTCCCGACAGTGGATTCGGTGTTTCTCTACAATAATTTTATCCAAAACACAGGGCCAGCGCTGAGTTTTTGGGAGGGAAATACCAACATCGTGGGGATCAATTGCACCAAGCGCGTGTACTTTTTGCACAACACCTGCATTGGTCTGCTGGGCAATCCCGCTGGTAAAAAAGGCTTTCTCTACGGATTTTTTCCCACGCGCACACTGCTGTCCTACGCAACCTTGTCTCAGGTAGAAGTCTATGGCAATATTTTTTCCTACGACTCTGCTACTTATTACAATACCCCGCCGCTGCGTCTGGTCAAGGGCAATCTGCACCCGGGGCCCGTTCAGCTCGATCATTCCTACAATCTTTGGAACCAATCGTTTGCTCAAATCGATCCTACTGAGTTGGTCCGCCCAGCGCTTCCCGCCTCCTTTGGCTTGCTGGAGGCCCCATTTTCGGAGGTGATTCCCTCTTACGATTCACTTTCCACGGTATTTGTTCACGAAGTGCCGCGCATATATGACTTTGTCAATAAATCCTTCGACGGACTTCCCCGACAGGAAGTCATGACCAATGTCGGTGCGTGGGAGTATCGGGAGACTGCCTCTGTAAACTTAGCGCCTCAGTCTTCGTCCCGATTTCAATTGTATCCCAATCCCAGCCAAGGCAGCATCTGGATCAAGTCCGATGAGCTGCGAGGGGCAGCCTCCCTCAGGTGGTGGAATGCCCAAGGTCAATGGTTGGGAGAAGCAACGCTGAATTTGTCGGGAGAGACCCTGGTAGAGTTCCCTGTGGTGTACAGCCCAGAATTGCTCCTGCTGGAGATTCGCAGCCAATCCCACCGGGAATATCACCGCTTGCTGTTACGCCCGTGACAAGTGCGGCGCCTTCTGTTCACTTTCCGACCTGCCCCGCGTTTTCGTCCGCAGAATCCTTGTCGCTCGATGGGTTTTTCCTAACTTTGGGACACTCTGCGAGGTGATCGCAGGCTTTTGCCAACCCAAAGATCAGGTCAACCCATGTCTCAATCATACGATCTCATTGTCATCGGAAGTGGCCCAGGCGGCTATGTAGCAGCCATTCGCGCTTCTCAACTCGGAATGAAAACAGCGGTCGTGGAGCGCGAATCGCTCGGAGGCGTGTGCCTCAATTGGGGATGTATCCCCACCAAAGCGCTTTTGAAAAGTGCGGAAGTGATGAATTATCTTCATCATGCCGAAGATTACGGCCTGCACGTCGATGGTGCTTCTCATGACTTTGGAAAGGTCGTCGCCCGCAGCCGTGGGGTGGCTGAAGGAATGAGCAAAGGGGTAAACTTTTTGTTTCGGAAAAATAAAATCGACACCCTCACTGGCAACGGCCAAGTGACCGTCGATCGTAAAGTCAAGGTGACCGATGCCGATGGCAAGAGCAGCACCTACGACGCCAAACACATCATTCTCGCCACAGGATCTCGCGCACGCAGCTTGCCGCATATCCAGATTGATGGCAAAAAGATCATTGGCTATCGCGAAGCCATGACCCTCGCTGAACAGCCCAAAAGTATGATCATCATGGGTTCTGGTGCCATCGGGATGGAGTTCGCCTACTTTTACCACAACATGGGGACCAAGGTCACCGTGGTAGAATTTTTGCCCAATGTGCTTCCGCGAGAAGATGAGGAAGTTTCGACGCAGATGGCCCGCATCTACAAGAAAATGGGCGTTGACATCATGACTTCATCTGAGGTGACTGCCGTGGACACCTCCGGCGAAGGCGTCGTGGCGACAGTCAAGACCAAATCAGGAGAAGAGACGCTCCAAGCGGATATTTTGCTATCGGCGGTCGGCGTTGTCAGCAACCTCGAAAATCTGGGCCTCGGCAATCTCGGAATCAAGACGGACAAAGGGAAGGTGTTGGTAGATGAATTTTACCGGACGAATGTACCCGGCATTTATGCCATCGGCGACATCACAGATGGTCCTGCCCTCGCACACGTCGCTTCTCATGAAGGCATTATTTGTGTGGAAAAAATATCTGGGATGAATGTGGAGCCGCTAGACTACAGCAACATTCCATCCTGCACCTATAGCCAGCCAGAGGTGGCCAGCGTCGGCCTCACGGAGGCCCAAGCTAAGGAGCAGGGCTACGAGATCAAAGTGGGCAAATTTCCCTTCTCCGCTTCTGGAAAAGCCAGTGCTTCTGGCAAGAAGGACGGGTTTGTGAAGGTAATTTTTGATGCCAAATATGGCGAATTTCTCGGTGCCCACATGATCGGAGCCAATGTCACCGACATGATCGCAGAAGTCGTCGTCGCGCGTAAGCTCGAGACCACCGGCCACGAAATCATCAAGGCTGTGCACCCTCACCCGACCATGTCGGAAGCTGTGATGGAAGCCGCCGCCGCCGCTTACGGGGAAGTGATTCACTTGTAAGGTAGC
>DAITMB010000149.1:0-11218 GCA_036835375.1 Bacteroidota bacterium | reverse complement strand
TACGACGTGACTCGGCTCCGGTGTTTTCAATTGAATCCTCATGTAGATCAAGATATCCGTGTTCAGGACTTGTCAAGTGGTGCCACGGCGATCAGTTTTCCAGAGGTGGGGTATTTCAACGCATTGCACGGCCTTCAGGCGCTAACAGAGCAGGTGAAAATAGACGTAGCACCACTATATGAAGGCTATGCTGGTAAAATCAAAGTGGGGATGTGTCTTGGAGATGAGGATAGCAATCTCGGCCTTCCTGTGTCGCGCTATGTGCGTCTTGCGGGTCAGCTTTCACGTCTTCACGACCGCCGTTATTTCCGGTCTTCTATTTGCAAAATAATAGAGCCGGAAGCGGTCGATCCGCGTGAATTTGCTGCCATGTATTTGAGGGCATTTGATGCAAGTCCTCAGCGACCCGATGCGGCGCTATCAAACCTCGAGCGCCTTTGCCATTGGCCAAATGTGTATCCAGCGCTCCTCAGCATCGACGGGGAGTTGGTAGGATTCTGCGTGCTATATGTGCAGGGAACTTGGGCCTTGCTAGCAGGTGGAGGAATATTGCCTTCATTTCAGCGGCGGGGTCTGCATCTTCACAGCATCGCATGGCGGCTCGCCTTAGCCAGAAGACTGGGATGCAAGCGAGTGGCTTCTTGGACGTATTGCCACAACCAAAGCAGCAAAAACCTCCAGGAAATCGGGCTGGAAGTGATATTTGAGGAAAATATCTATGAACTGGCACCCCTCCAGCTTCAGTCAGTATCGCGTGAAAATCAAGCCCCTTTAGCTTGTGTCTGGTAAGCGCATCACCTTGAAATGAAGTTCGCACTGGTCGATTGGTATTCCTCGCTACTTCCAGTCGCATCCATCACAAGGAAATCATTCACAAAGAAACTGCTGTAGGCCATGCTTTCCCCTTTTTCCCAACTTCCCATTTTCCGCCAACGACCAATTGCCTACCTTTGCGACCTCAATAACACAGTATGATCACGGTTGACAACTTGGCGGTAGAATTCAACGGCAGAACCCTCTTTAGCGGGGTGTCGTTTGCGATCAATCCCACGGACAAAATCGCCCTCATGGGCAAGAATGGCGCGGGGAAGTCAACCATCATGAAGATCATCGCTGGGGTGCAAAAGCCTACCAGAGGCGGCGTGGGTGCACCGAAGGATATTGTGATCGCATATTTGCCCCAGCACCTGCTCACCGAAGATCACTGTACTGTATTTGAAGAAG
Organism: Bacteroidota bacterium; assembly: GCA_036835375.1. Classification (GTDB taxonomy): domain Bacteria; phylum Bacteroidota; class Bacteroidia; order J057; family J057; genus JANQTF01. Next base: position 9,994 of record DAITMB010000149.1, on the reverse strand, counting down.
CCGCCAAAGCATTTGCACAAGTTCATGCCATGCGCGACGAGATGGAGCGACTCAACCAGGAGCTGGAAACCCGCACGGACTATGAAAGTGATGCTTACATGGAGATCATCGAACAGGTGACAGACTTGGGGGAAAAATTCTATGCGCTGGAGGATGTCAATTACGATGCGGAGGTCGAAAAAGCGCTGAAAGGGCTGGGATTCAAACAGTCGGATTTTACACGGCAAACCAAGGAATTCAGCGGTGGGTGGCGCATGCGCATCGAATTGGCCAAAATTCTGCTGCAAAAGCCCGACCTGATTCTGCTTGATGAACCTACCAACCACATTGATATTGAGTCGGTCATCTGGCTAGAAGATTTTCTGGTCAACAAGGCCAATGCTGTGATGGTCATTTCGCACGACCGCGCCTTTATCGACAACATCACCAACCGCACCATCGAGGTCACGATGGGGCGAATTTACGATTACAAAGCCCGCTATTCGCAATATATGCAGCTGCGCGAGGAGCGCAGGGCCAACCAGTTGAAGGCTTTCAAAGAGCAGGAAAAATTTATCGCTGACACCCAGACCTTCATCGACCGATTCAAAGGCACCTACTCCAAGACCAATCAGGTAAACTCCCGTGAGCGGATGCTAGAGAAGCTGGAGAAAATCGAAATTGACGAAATCGATACTTCCGCTCTCAGATTGCGTTTCCCGCCAGCGCCACGATCAGGCGAGTATCCCGTGACGGTGAAGGACGTGTCGAAGTCCTATGGCGAGCAGACCGTCTTTTCCAGCGCCAGCATGACGATCAAACGGGGCGAAAAGGTGTGCTTTGTGGGGCGAAATGGCGAAGGGAAATCCACGATGATCAAGGCGATCATGGGGGAAATCGAGGTGGAAGGCATCTGCGCTTTGGGGCATAACGTGCGAGTAGGGTATTTTGCCCAAAATCAGGCATCTCTGCTCGACCCTGATCTGAGCATTTTTCAGACGGTGGACGAAGTGGCCAAAGGAGACATTCGCACCCAGATCAAACACCTCCTGGGGGCCTTCATGTTTAGCGGGGAAGCCATCGACAAAAAAGTCAGCGTCTTGTCCGGCGGCGAAAAGACCCGCCTCGCGATGGTGAAGCTCCTGCTGGAACCAGTGAACCTGCTCATCCTCGACGAACCCACCAACCACCTCGACATGAAGTCGAAGGATGTGCTGAAAGAAGCCCTGCTCGCCTTTGAGGGAACCCTCATTCTTGTATCGCACGACCGTGACTTCTTGCAGGGCCTGTCGCAGAAAGTGTTTGAGTTCAAAGATCAGCGCGTCATCGAGCACTTCGAGACCATCGACGCCTTCCTGGAGCGCAATCGCATCAAGAACATTGCGGAGATGAATTTGATGAAGTGAATCTATGGAAGGTTCCCGTTGTTTTCTTGAGGAAAGTTGAAATAATATTAGCAAGCTCGGGACGAAGCTAAGCGGCCAATTTTCCCACGAAATATCTGGCTGGGCTGAGTTTTTGGGTGAATGCCAGCATAATTCCTTCGACGATTCTGATTTGGGGAAAAACTTGCTGGAAAGCTTCCATTCGCCTGTTTCATCATGAAATCTTGATGAATGATTTGGTAGAATGACTGGTTCCTGGACAGAGATAGGAAATTCAGCTGTGGGATTTGGTGAGAAAAAATCAGGGATCGTTGGGGAGATTTTGAGAGCGGATTAAATTTTTAGGCAATAAATACTAAAATAATTTGTAAAAATCTAATTCCTTTATATCTTGCTGTCGTAACCCAAACGATACCTCTCATCATGCCTGCTAAAGCCATTTACGTCAACCTGCCAATTGCCGACCTGAGCCGCAGCCGCACATTCTGGAACGCGCTGGGCTTCAGTTTTAACGAGCATTTCAGCGATGAGAACGCCCTTTGCCTGGTGCTGCAAGAAGGGCTGATCTATTCCATGCTGATTTCTCACCCCATGTTCGCCACTTTCACTCACAAGCCCATTGCCGAAGCCAGCGTCACACAGGTGCTCATTGCGGTGGAGTTGGATAGCCGTGAAAAAGTGGATGAAGTAGTTGCCGCTGCACTCGCACATGGCGGCAAGCGCTACCGCGAGGCCTCCGACCATGGGTGGATGTACTATGACAGCTTTGAAGATCCCGACGGCCATCAGTGGGAATTCTCATACATTTCTCACTTGCCCGATGCGGCTTAGTTCGTGGTCATTCCCTGCAACACAACCAATTACATGCAAACCCGAGCCGGGTATTTCAATCAATTCGGCGTCCAAAGCAGCTAAAATTCTTCCTCCGCCATTTCGTGGTTGACAATCGCTCCGGCAATGTTGCCCGTGGCTATCGCATGAGATACTGAACGCATCGGACTTGAATTGTCACCACAAGCAAAGATCTTCGGTATGCTTGTTTTTTGAAACACATCTACCTTGATGAAGCCTTGTTCAGTCCGTTCACAGCCTAGCATTTCGGGTATTTGGCAATGTTGTTCGAAAGCTGGACGTGAATAAATAGCCTTTAGTTGGACCGTAGTATCATCCTTGAAAACAAGGTGTTTGAGGTGGCCTTTTTCGTGCTTTAAATGATCGACTACTTTTTCAACAATGGGGATGTTATGTTGGACAATTTTTTCGGATTGCTCTTGAGTAAGAGTTGATTTTCCATTGGTGAATATTGTCAGTTGCTTTGACCAGTTGCGAATGAGTCGGGCGTAATGATATGCGATATCGCCATTCGCCAAAATCCCTGTTGCTTCATTTTTTACTTCGTAACCATGACAGTATGGGCAATGAATAACAGAAATGCCCCAACATTCCGAGAATCCGTGGATGTCTGGCATAATGTCCCTGATACCTGAAGAGAAAATGAGTTTTTTTGCAGCGAATAAGCTACCTTTTTCGGTCTTGATGACGAAACCATCTTTCGTTTTCTCTCCATTGAGTGCCAGATCATCAAGAAACTTGACTGTGCTATATTTCAGCACCTGTGATTTAGCTTTTTCTGCAATGACGCTTGGTTTTTCCCCGTCTTGAGTAATGAAATTATGAGAATGTGGAGTTTGCCAATTGCAAGGCTTTCCACTGTCTATGATCAATACTTGTCGCAGCGCACGCCCTAAGGCCATCGCTGCGGACAGACCTGCATAGCTGCCGCCAATGATGATGACGTCAAAAAATTTGTTGTCTTTCATGTCATGAAAGGTAGTGAATGGTTAACAGAGTGCAATGTTCCAATGCCAGCCCCCCTTTTTTTGATCATTTCCCTTCTTGCTAGCATGGGGTATGGCATGAGCAAAAATTCTTGATGGGCCAGCAGTTGTGCAAACCTAAGCACTGTGTTTACAAAATGCAACACTGTTGCATTTTGCGTTCTAAATCATTATCTCCCATGATCATGAGGAGGCTGTTAATTTGACAAATGTGGCTGGATAGGGATTGCGACCATTACTGGGGTTGTTGGGTAAACCGCAATAAGCCTACAGAGATACAAACTTTACAAGGTCGAACTGGACAATTTTCGATAATAACCCTCCCGCTGAAAAGTATAGCATACCTTCTCGACTTTCACACGACAGCGGTTGATCAATTGAACTAATTTTTGGCTTATGTCCATATCAATCACTGCTAGCGACTTATTCTGTCATGGTCTAGGGCGCTCATGGGTATCAGTTCAGACACCAGCTATCTTCCTCACGGTGTTCCAGTTTCTTGTCGTAATTTCTTTTCCGAATAACTTCTCCAGCTCGTCCATCCCCTTCGGGGTTTTGGTAGTTGAGAGGTCCAAGACACTACAGATCATTCTGTCATAAATGGAGATGATCTGGAAGGTGTTGTCTTGCGAGATCCAAGGGGTATTGAGAGGGTTTTCGGGCAGATTTTTCAGGAAAGATACATACAGGCGAATGTCTTTGGTGACATGGACGGCGTCAAACGGGTTGTTCTCTACTAGATCGACAAGGTCTTTCTTGTCTCTCAGAATCACCGGAATTGAAAAGCCGAAGGCCTCCGATAGGCGAGTTTCAATGCTGTCTTGGAGTTCTTGGATATTGACTGAAGTTTCGAAGACCGCATTTCCCGAATTCAGCAGCGTCCTCACATTTTTCAATCCCATGGCGTGCAGTTCCTCACGAAGTGCTGCCATGGGCACTTTGTGGTGTCCCCCGACATTGATACCGCGAAGCAAAGCGACGCAAGTTGATGTAGTGCTCATGTCTTTGTCTTGACGCTGTGCTTGATCCTCTGTGAAAGAGCAAGGTAGGGAGAAATGATTCGCTCAGAACTTTCAGTGCGCAGTTTTTGGGGTGTAGCGTTGTTTGCTGGCACAAATAAAACGCCTGTCTGAGACCCACTCAATCAAGTTTCACAGACAATTCGTGTCGGCGACTGCCGTCTTCAGCGCTTGTTTCAAATATCACGAGCATCAGCGTGGAGTTTTCCCGTTGTTTTTCCACTTCGACGGTAAACTCGAAGCTGCCCCATTCTGGTGCTCCTGCATCCGTGGTGGTAAAGCCTTCTGCCAGTTCATTGTGGCCATCTTCTACGACCCACTCCAGGGTACCTTCATACAGTTGCCCCTCGCCGCTGACCGTGTATTTGTTCTCGCCAGATTTTTTGACCATGACCTCCCTGAACCGGGCATTGGAGTGGCGCATCGTCGCTGTCGGGGCTGATTCTTTTTCCTCGGCTACAGTAACGCTGTCCGCTACGCGTCTATTCGACGCAGCGTCATGCTGTTCCACTTTGCTTGTGCAAGCAGCCAAGCCAAGAAAAAGGAGTAGGTAAGCGGTCTTCATCATTTTTTACTATACGCCTAGATATAAAAGAAGAATTGGACAGGATTTGATGGATTTTCAGGATTGACAAGATGGTATGTGTCTGAAAGTCATTCTGTTAATCTTGTACATCTTGTCAATCCTGTCTACCATCCAACACGGTAAGAGAAAATGTCCAGTAGTATGATTTTTTACATCAGTTGATGGTGGCTCATGTGGTCAGAAAGCACAAAGCAGCATTCTCATAAGGTAGGAAGAAGTTCTTCAACTCACATTTACCTAAAAAGTATTCACCTCCGACAATCCCTTGGTCACTCTTTTCGCCATTTGAGCACCTGATTGTGACTTGGAAGTCTGATGAGGTATAACCCCGCGCTCAGCTCGGTCAAATCTAGCACTTGATGATGATATTCTCCTGTCCAAATCAGTTTTCCGTGAATATCTGTCACCTCCAGTGGCGTCATAGGATCTATTCCTTCCAAAATAATTTTTCCTGAACTTGGATTGGGATACACCTTAATGTGGGGCTGATCTAACTGTGCTGTAATCGACACGGCATTACTAAACACAGAATCGGGTAGGGGATTGCCCCAAGTCGAAGACCCTTTATGGTAGTAAACGATGTCATCAGAACTGGAAATTGCATAGCCTGACCAGCTAAATCCGTAACAACCAAGTCCGAGAAAGCAGAAATTTTCGAACACGACATCATTCAATTGATTCTCACACCAGAAAGATGGATTCTTTTCTATCTCTATACGTTTGACGCCCGGTAGCTTGGGTGTGGATATATAGGTGCCATAATGGTTGGTCCAATTGCCCTGATTGTTGTCGCCTTCTACTTGGTGGGGGAGGTAGGGAGTTCCTTGCAGCGGGATCGTTAACGTATCGCGAAATATCCATACAGGCTGCCAATGTGGGTCTCTCCCATAATAATGTTCCCAGGAGTAATATCTAATGCTATGCTCTCGGATCAACCGTAATAGCTGGCCGTTGGAAATGGTGTCTCTTCGAAGGCATACCCACTTTTCAAAGTATTTATATATAGATACATAGGCATTGGCCTCGGCTTTTCGGTGAACTTCATCCCCAGGGTAAAAATCATAAATGTCACTCATCGTGTATCCCGAAAAGCCGAGGTTGGGATTAGAGATGCCGCTGAGATTGAATATCTCCGGCTCTGGGGTCAATCCCAAAGCTACATTCATACCAGAGGCGCCGAACCAGTTGAGCGCTCCATGTAATTTGCTAATCCTCAATTGTTTGCCATGTAAGTAGTGATTTGGAATGATCGCTCCAGAGCTATCTTGACAAATCATTCGAAGCGTTCTGACCGAATCGATGGTTCCCAGAAAGGTATCGACCTCGACTCCTTCACTCACCCAAAAAATCTGCACGTCCTCCAGCATGGTGCAATATGCGGTGTCCCCATCGCTGAGTTGGTAGGGGATTTGGTAAGGGGCGATCGATGGCGACAAAACCCATAGTTCGGCCTCATTCTTTTTATGAAGTAATAGCGAGTCACGAAAAGAGAAGTGGCTTAGATCAAGGCCTAGTTCCAAGCAGAGTTGTAGGCCCGGCGCCATATAATGCATCTCGTATCCCGGTAGCTGTTCATGGGTAGAATCAATCGACACGATGTTGTTCTTCCCAAAAAAGTAGGTCCTCCCCGGCTGAATCGGTAGGTAATCCTGTGAGAAGCAGGCGGAGATTTCAAACAATACCATGAGCAGGGTAAGCTGTTTCATGTCAATGGTGGGTTAAGCTGTTTTTTGGATTCTATAATTAGGCTTCTTTCCTTTATTAAAGTAAGAAAAATTTGGACACAGTTTCATTTTTTTCAACAACCACTTTCTTCTGCCAGCACTCGGCTCGCAGAAAAATAAGTTAGGCAAATCGACGAAAGGGCATATCTACCAATCAGCGCTGAACCCGCATAGGAACACCCGAAGTGGATGTTGGGTGTCAACCTACCCGTTGATTCCCGAACAGGTTGACCCACCTTCAAGGCATCATTTCGTCATTTTTGCTTTGAGGTCTTCAGCCCTTTGGCGTCCTGCTTGGTACTCGGGGTCTAGCGCAATGGCTTTGTCAAGGTATGCTAATGATTGGGTTGTGTATTTTTTACCTTGTCTTTGATTGGCCCAGGCCCAATAGGTGAAGCTCATGATTTTCCAGTTGGCGTAGGCATCGTTGTTGTTTTGCTTTTCTATGATGGATTGAAAGTCTTTTTTTGCAAATTTTCTCTTCTTGTAGAAAAACCAAGGTAAGTTTTCTGCCACACTTCCCCGCAAAAATTCTGGCTGAGAGGACACCTCGGCATATTTGTCCACTGCGTCACCGAACAAGGTGAATGCTTCTCCTAATAATGTTAGGTTTCTTGTTTCGGCACTCACCAACGATAAAGCCGAGGCTCTGTAAGAAGCAACAAATGGCAACAATTCTTGTGTCGTAGTGGGCGAATGGTAGAGCTCGCTCAAGATATCGAAGCTTTTTTGTGCGTAGCCTTGCGATGCGGTTTCAGAGAAAAACGACAGATTCAACGCGGTCTCGTGATAGATAATGCCGAGGCGAGCTTTGTTGATCTCTGTGGGGTGTTGTTGGTAGGCTGCTTCGACGTCTTTGAGTTTGATGGTCAATTCGACCGTGTCAATGATCTCCATCACGTCATCTAATTGATGCTCAAAGGCTTTGACTTTTGAAAAATCCAGATTTTGTGCTGTCAGGGGGTTGTTGCTTGCCATTGTCAGGAGGAGGGGCAAGAGGAGGAATGTGGTGAATAATGGTCTCATTGCTTCGTTGGTTAGGTAATGAGCCAAAATTCCGAAAGCGGGGCTTGCTATGACGATGACTTAAGTTAAGATTTTGAGTTTTTCAAGATTCTGCGCCTGATTCGACTCAGGCTCTCGGGATTGATCCCTAAAAAATTGGCGATGTACTTTTGTGGAACTCGTTGAAAAAGAGCAGGTTGCTTTTGGATTAAATTTTGAAAACGTTCTTGGGGTTTGTCAGATGAGAGCGACATCGCAATTTCGGTTGCTCTATCTGCTACTTGTTCTGCCATGAGCCTACCGAAAGTTTCGTATTTGCTGCATTTCGTGTACAGGTCATGTAGCTTTTGTTTCGTGATCGTAAAAACGACTGTGTCTTCCATCGCCTGCAAGTGGATGATGGAGGGGGTATTGTGTTTAAAACTATGAAAGTCTGTGACCCAAGTATTTTCGAAGGAGATATCGCAGGTCTTTTCGAGGCCGTCTTTGATGTGAAAATGCCGGATCGTGCCCTCCGCCACAAAGCCTATGAAATCGCAGATTTTCCCGTCCTGAAGCAAATATTCCTTTTTCTTCAGATTTATGATTTCAAAAGATGTGTCGATAAGATCAAGCTCTTCCTCTGTCAGCGGAACAATGGCCCGGCAATAGGTTTTGAGTTGGTCAAACATGGTCAGGATGTCGTTACGAGTGGTAGATGTTATCTGTCGAAGTAGTCTTGTATCAATTTTCCTGCGTGTTTGTTCAAAAATTTGTTCACGGCTTTGCTTTCGTGTTTCTCTAATGCGGCATACTTCTCTCGGTAGGTTTTCATAAAGTCGTTCAGTACGTCTTTGTTGAACAAGCCTAACACTTTCCCGAGGGGATAATTTGGGTCAATGTCACCAATTTTGCTGATCACATTCGTCAATCGATTTTGAGTGATCAACTGATAGATCTCTTCGCAGAGGAAAATGGCCTCCACACTAAGTTCTTCCCCATCATGAAACAGCTTACGTAAAATTTCTTTGTCAATGTAATTGTTGTTTTCTGCCCATGTTTGATTCTTGCTTTTGATCAGCACCCTAGAGCCAGTCCGCAAATACACGGGTTGCAACGGTCGGATCACAATTCCCTCACAAATGTTGCCTTCCAGCGCAGGAAGCCCGTATTCGCTGGGAATGGTAGTTTTGAATTCATTGGAAAAAGCCAGGCAATCTGTCAAAGAGCCTTTGAACAAGGTCTTGGCAAACATGAAACCAAACTTATCAAATAGTTGAGATGCGGTTTCCACATCCAGGTATTTTTCGTTGTCCAGCAACACATCAAATGCATAAAAGTCATTGGATGGGCAGTAGTAGATGCCTCGCTGTACAAACTTTGCGTTTTCGTCGATCGGAATGTCTGGATGCGGATAGGCACCGCCAAATAGTTCGCCAAAAATGGTCACCGTTTGGGTGTTGAATTGCTCCGAAAGGTATTTGTGCAAGGCGAAAATTTGGTCTTTGTATTTGTCTTGAACAACATGAAAGTTGAAAAATGGCTCATCATCCAGGATGAGTTCTGTTCGTTTAGCGCCAACGATGCGCATTCCATCTGTAATAAAACTCACGTTCGCACCGTGAACCTTTTCTTGCACGACATATTCCAGTTCGCCAAACCCTTGTTCAATGATTGAATGGATAAAGTTTTCTTGATACGAGTTTTCGATAGAGTGGTACTTTTTGAATTCCATGGACGTGGATGTGTACTCGGTCATTCTGTGCGTTTGTCTTGATTTGTACGCCGTACCGATTCGCATGAAAAATGGCATGATGAGCTTGATACAACTCTGTTCAAGTTAAGGACAAAAATCCATTTCCCTATGAAAGGAAGGCACTTTACCTGTGATCCGCCTATCACTCGAGATCTTTGAACTTGGGTGCTTTCAGCTTTTTCAACAGATCCTGGCCTTCTTCTTCCTCCAAGAGTTCAAGCCCTGTTTGAGCAATGGCAATGCCCAATTTTACTTGCTGTTTGACATAATATGTTTTGCCAGGTTGCGGATCAATGCTCAAGATCTCAGTATTTTCAGCTTTGCTGATGATTCTGATTACGTCTCGTTCCGGAGCTACCTTCCACAGAAGATAACTTTGAGGGCCAAGTTTTCCGATCAGCTCATCGTAGTGATAAATCTTGAATTTTATGGCTGAGGCCATCGACGAAGGTCTCAACACATAGATATGAATGGTGTCGTTTTGAGGAGTAGTTTGTTGGGGAATGTTTACATACTGGTGGGTACTTGCGCAACTTGCCAGAATAGTGCTCGATAGCAAAAGAAAGAATGTGTTCTTGGTCATGAGGGTACTTGTGTTGTCTGTTAAAAGGTTACGGACCGCATTCTGTATTTGTAGAAGAGTGTGGAGCGCTGCCCTTATTACACAATACTACTGAAATATTTTTGGTGGGAGTGGGGGAGGAAGTCAAAGCTGTGACGGGA
>DAITMB010000148.1:0-11305 GCA_036835375.1 Bacteroidota bacterium | reverse complement strand
AAGACCGCGTGGAGCTGTCGGAGCAGATTTATCAAGCCGAAATAGGCTTTGAGCCGCTGATTGGCCACCAGTATCATTTGTATCTTAAGCGCGACGGCAGCTGGACGCTGTCGATGATTGGTCCCAATGACTGGGGGCGATCCTTTCCGCATGAGGCTTTCCTAGCAAGTGCACGTCTGCTCTCAGATCACACCTGGGACATTGTCGAGAAGTCCGATTACTTCAATGCCTCTGGGACTGACTGAAGGTCCGATGGTCGGTGAAACCACGCCATGAGCGTCCGAAATCCCCCGCTGGCTACATATGCACCCATTTCGGCTGCGCTGGGATCGGCCACATAGGTGGTGCGATCTGGACTGGCTGGGTCGGTGATCCGCTCCATCTCAAAAAACTGAGAAGCAGCTTCGATCTCTTCTTTACTCTCGGCGACCCACAATAATAGATCCCCAGACCTCGATTTTTCGACCAAAATGCCTACCCAATAGTCTTTACCATTTTCCTTCTCCAGCATATTGATCATGTCAAATTGATCGCCTTGCTTCAATATCATCGTGTCAGAAAGTCCCAATACTTCTTTCTTTTCGACGGTAAAAACGACAAAATTCTTTCGGATGAAGGCGGGAAATTGTCGTTCGCCATATTGATCAGGAAGTTGGATTCTGTCGGAGCCGATCCATTTTACCTGATCCTCCCGCGGATTCTCCAGAGAATCTGTGTTCACACTGTAAGTGATCAGCTCGGCGCCATCCACTTTGACCCAATCTTGGGATGGTTGGTTGGATTCTGGATCAATCATTCGATAGACTCCCTGCCATTCTTCCGGGAAACTTAAGGCGCTGAGTGCATCAGATGGTTGAGGCTGAGCAAAATAGATCATTTCGCAGCTTTGTAATAAATAAAAAGCCATCGCGAAAAGACAGGTCAGGATCATTCGGTTCATGAGGTGGTGATTGAGTGGGTGAAAGGATAAGAATTCGCCTTATTCCTTTACAAGACGTTGCAACCGAGTTTTTCGCTAGCACGCCTGCCAGATGTCTGCAAGTGATCCCCGAACATACCGTTCTCTACCGCGTCCTCTCCCCTACCCGCTCGATTCGGATGTGAGATGCTAACTCCATGGGAATGCTGATGAAGCGATTTTCCGCTTGAATATCAATGCCTTGCGGGCTGATATGATTGATTTCCAGCCATTCTCCTGGCGAAAGCTCCATCTCCCAGAGCTGCGCGCGCACCCACTGATCCACTTGAAAGAAACTGATCCGGCAAGGCACATGCACTGGAAGATCCGTCAGCACTTGCCATGTGCTGGTAACAGGCCCCGGAATCGGCGATCCGTGAGGATCGTGCAGGGGATTGCCCAGAGATCGCGATACTTCAGCCAGAAAATCCTCGGGAAGGTGATGCTCTAATTTTTCGGCGTCCTCATGAATTTGATCCTCCGTCAACCCTACTTTTTCGACGAGGTATGTCTCCCACAATCTATGTGCACGAATGAGTTGATACCCCTGCCGAATGCCTGATTCAGTCAGCGAGATTTCCCCTTTCTTTCGGGTGAGGTAGCCCTTTCTGATCAAGCGCCACAGGTGAAAAGCGATTCCCTTCATTCCTAGCTTTTGGCGGAGCGTGACCTCACTCAAGTTGCGCTCGTCCAGCAATCTCACAGACTGCTTGAGGATGTCCTCCCGGTGCATTTTGCTTCGCTTCATGTGCCGCCTTATGATCCGCATCAGCAAGCCTTTTTTGGGGGCAAACAACACGGCGAGTAGATAAAATGCCGCGGCAACTACGGTCATAGCTGGTCCGGGTGTGGTCTCCAGCCACACCGCGACGCCAAGGCCCGTGATAGCTGACAACAAGCCTATCAGTCCAGAAAGCCACAACATCACTTGTAGGCGCTGCGTGAGCAAGTAAGCTGTGCTGGCAGGCGTGATCAGCATGGCCACCACCAGAATGACTCCCACCGATTGCAGGGATGCTACCACAGCAAAAGACAACAGCAGCATGAGAAAGTAGTGAACCGTGCTGACGGAGAATCCCAAGGTCTTCGCCACTACAGACTCAAACGTGGTGATGAAAAAGTATCGGTAAAAAGCCACTATGCTCAGGAGGGTAAATATCAAGACCGAGAAAGTAAGCCATAGATCTTGATCACCAATGCCCAGAACGTTTCCGAATAGAAAGTCTTTTAAGTCGAGATGCACCCCTTCTTGGTGGGTGAGCCAGGAAATCCCCATGACCCCAAGGGCAAACATGGAGGTGAATACGATCCCAATGGCTGCGTCTTCTTGGGTGCTCACATTGCGCTGAATCCAGGTGATCAGCACTGCGGCCAGGAGCCCTGCGATCACAGATCCTGTAAAAAATCCGATAATGCTGTAGCCAGCGATGAGAAATCCTACCACTACGCCAGGCAGAATCGCGTGGGACAGGGCATCTCCGATCAAAGCCATGTTTCGCAACACGATGAATGTGCCCAGCACGCCACACATCATTCCGACCATAGAAGAGGCCAGCAGCGCACGAAGGGCAAAGGGATATTGAAAAAAATCAATTAAGGTTTCCATTCTCAACGATAGCTTTCGGTCTGCTGAAGGATGGTGAGCTGTCCCCCGTAGGTTTTGCGAATGTTTTCTTCAGTAAACACCTCATCTGTAGGGCCTACCGCAATCACCCGCTGATTAATCATGATGAGCCGGTCAAAATAATCTCGAACCTTGGCCAGGTCGTGGTGGATAATAATGACCATCTTTCCTGCTTGCGCTAGCTGTCGAACGATCTCCATGATCCGGTTTTCCGTGGTGATATCCACCCCTACAAAAGGCTCATCAAAAAGAAATACAGCAGCATCCTGACACAAAGCCCTCGCGATGAACACCCGCTGCTGTTGACCTCCGGAGAGCTCGCCGATCTGTTTTTGTTCCAATTCTTGGATGCCCAACTGAGCCAGCGCTTTCCTCACGCTTTCGCGGTCTTCCTGATTGATTCGCTCAAACACCTCACGATGAGGGTAGCGACCCATCAAAACAATGTCGAAGACAGTTGCGGGAAAGCTCCAGTCAATTTCTTCTTTTTGCGGAATGTAGGAAAAATTGCGTCGCACTTCGTCCATTTCGTAGCCATTCAGCCTGATGGTTCCGGCATCGGGTTGCACAAGTCCCAGCACTGATTTGAAGAGGGTAGATTTCCCCGAACCATTTCCTCCGATCAACCCATAGACATGGCCCGGCTCCAGCGTGAGAAACACATTGCTGAGAGCTGTTTTTTTGTCGTAGGAAACGGAGAGACCCTTGATTTCGAGTTGGTAATGGTGCCAATCCAGCGGAGGCGTGACCGGAAGCCGCAGACGCCAGGCTACAAAAAGAAAGGACACCAGAAATAATCCCAGGATTAATGGAAGGAACAGCCGTTCCTCATCTTCTCTTTTCCCTACCAATCCCAGCAAGCCTTCTACAATGGTATCGGTGTTTTGCCGGAGCATGTCCAAATAGGTATTTGCGCCGCTTTCCTCATCCCCAAGAGAATCGGCAAAAAGTTTTCCACCAACCACGATGCCAAGGTCTTCGGCCAACTGCTCCAGCAGCTTGGGGTTGATCGTTGACTCTACAAATACTGCTGGAATCTCTTGGTCCGAAAGCGAGGCAATCAACGCTTCGTAAGCCGCTAGGGTCGGCTCAGCCTCCGTGCTGGTACCCAAGATAGAGCGGACTTGAAGGCCGTATTCGTTGCCATAGTACCGAAATGCGTCGTGAGAAGTGGCCAACACACGCCGCTCTTCAGGCACGAGCGCGAGACGACGCCGAATGTAGCCGTCCAGCGCCAGGAGCTGCTCCCGATAAACTTGGAAATTTTCTTCAAATACAGGCGCTTTGTCTGGACGTGCCGCGATGAGTCCGTCCCGAATGTTAGCAACATATTGAATCACATGCAGCGGGCTCATCCATGCGTGTGGATCATAGGTATTTTCATGGTCAGAAGACTCAATGGGCTCAATGCCGTCGGTCGCTGTCACAATTAAGGTACGGCGACCGCTATTGTTGATCATTTTTTCTAACCACCCCTCAAGCGTCAGTCCGTTTTTCACGAGTAAATCAGCATCTGCCACCTTCTTAGCGTCTTCAGGAACAGGATCATAGATGTGTGGATCTGTGCCAATTGGCAGAATGGAGCTGACCGTGCCTTCTTCCTTCAATATGGCTCCGGTGAGATCAGCCAAAAAACTTGTGGTTGTGACCACGCGAAGAGGCTGAGCTTGTGCCGATAAATGGAGAAGTACTGTTCCTAAAATCGTCACGGAGAGGGATTTCCAATTCATGAGACAGTGCTAAAAATATGTTTAGACAAAACTAAACATTATAACTGATCTGGCAAATACTTGGTGCTGATTTTTGGGAGACAGGAGATTTTGAAAAGCGAGATTTTGAGAGGAGAGGCGGGAGAGGAGAAGCTGTGAGATGTCTGCTGTAGATTGAATGATTATTCGTTTTTTGATCCGGAATTCCTTATTCTTATTCAGCAGTTATACCACTACACTACTACTTATGACTGGAAAAACCTTGCTCCCGCGAATCCTCGAGGTTTCGCTTCTAATTTTCCTCCTGCTTTTGCTACCACTAGGGGGAATCTCTCAGGAAAATAATGTTCGAGGAATAGTCACTAGCTCCGAGGACGGAACGCCCCTTGTCGGCGCTCGGGTGGTTTTGGAAGGAACCAGAAAAGGAGCCAACACTAGTGAAAATGGCTCCTTTGGTCTCTTGGTTGAGAATTTTCCCGCCACCCTTCTTGTCTCCTATTTTGGTCATCTTCCACTTCAAGTCACGGTCCCCAGCCCTACCACTACGCTCAAAATTATCATGGAGCCAGACGTCGTGAAGACGGATGTCGTTGTGATTGTGGGGATATCGGAGCGGCAACAGCAGTCTGCCTTGTCGGTGGAGGCCATGACCATCAATGGCATCAAATCCACTCCTTCGGAAAGTTTTTATGCTGGGCTTGGAAACATGAAAGGGGTCGATATCAATGGAAGCATTGGATTCAAAGTCATCAACACGCGTGGCTTCAACTCCGCTGCGCCTGTGCGCTCTCTCCAAATCATTGACGGCGTGGACAATCAGTCACCCGGACTCAATTTTTCCCTCGGCAACTTTCTAGGAGCCTCCGAGCTGGATGTGGAGCAGGTCGAGATCATCCAAGGCGCAAGTTCAGCTTACTACGGACCCAATGCCTTCAATGGCGTGATCAGCATGAAAACGAAAAGCCCCTTTGTACATCAGGGACTTTCGGTGATGCTCAAAGGGGGAGAGCGAAATCTTGGTGAGGCCGCGATTCGATATGCCGATGGATTCGGGAGTCGAGGCGGCCAAGAAGTATTTGCCTTCAAAATCAACGCCTACTATCTCACAGTGAATGACTGGGAGGCCGACAATTTCGACGAGGTGGACATTGCAGATTCCCTCCGAGTAGGCGTGAACAATCCTGGAGGATACGATGCGGTGAATCGCTATGGCGACGAAAATCTCAACCCTGGATCCCGGAACTATACCAATCGCAGCGGGCAAATCACCTACCCCGGCCTTGGCATTTATCACCGCACGGGCTACAATGAACAGGACTTGGTGGACTATGGCACATGGAACGCTAAACTCGGCGCTGCGGCGCATTATCGTGTCAGTCGAGATTGGGAATTGATTGCCGCGTCCAACTTCGGCGCCGGAACGACCATTTTGCAAGGCGACAACCGGTACAGTCTCCGCAACATTCGATTTTTCCAGCACCGGCTGGAGCTCCAGCGAAAGGATCGGGGATTTATCCGGGCTTATATGACCCATGAAAATGCCGGAGATTCCTACGATGCCGTTTTTACAGGAGTCAGACTTCAGGAGAATCGTCCTCGAGATGGAGATTGGACCAGAGACTACCGCGACAATTACCGAAACATGATCGTGCCGCGAGTCCAAGAATTTGAGGGATTTCCAAGACCAGAAGTCATCTTCGACCCTGTCACCGGTACAGTCCAGGTTGGCTACGATTACGATCTCGCCAATGAAATTCTTGGTAATAACCTTGACAGCCTTACGAAGTGGCATCAAGAGATTCGCGCCATTGCCGACGTCAACTATCTTCAGCCTGGCACGCCGGCTTTTGAGGAAAGGTTCCAGGAAATTACCAGCAGCACGCTCAACGAAGGCCAAGGCACTCTCTTGGTAGATCGATCGGCACTGTTTCATATGCACGGAGAGTACCTGTTTCAACCAGGTTGGGCGGATGTCGTTGTGGGGGGAAACATTCGCCAATTCCGACCTGTGTCCGAAGGCACTATTTTTCAAGACACGCTGACGATCACTGAGACGATGAATCCCGATGGCACGATGCGCTTTGACAGCACCCGTCGGGTCATCACCAACTTTGAAGCAGGCGCTTATCTGGGCTTGGAGAGGAAATTAGTCCGAGATCGATTGAAGCTGAATGCGACTGTGCGGGTGGACAAAAACCAGAATTTCCCGATGCTGGTGTCTCCCGCTTTTTCAGCGGTGTGGTTGCTCAAAGAGAAAAGCCAGTCCGACATTCTCCGAATCTCTTTTTCCTCGGCCATCCGAAATCCGACGCTGGCCGACCAGTACCTATTTTACAATGTGGGTCAGGCCATTTTGATAGGCAACCTCAACGGCGTCGAAAACCTGGTAACTCCGGAGTCATTTGTCAATTTTTCTAATGGGAACCTTGACACGACCCTGCTGGAAAGATTTGATGTGGGGCCCATTAAGCCCGAGCGGGTGCAGTCGGTAGAACTAGGCTATCGTGGCGTGTTGTTGAAAGACAAATTGTTTGTGGACGCCTCGTACTATTTTAGCCTGTATCGGGATTTTATCGGCTACAACATCGGAATTGACACGCGATTCAGCCCGGGATTGGCCCTGCCTACTACGGTACAAGCTTACCGGGTATCAGCCAATGCCACCGACATTGTCACTACTCAGGGTTTTTCGATCGGGCTGGACTATTTTTTCAGCGACGGCTACAAAGTCTCTGGAAATTATTCCTGGAATATTCTCAACACGGTGACCGATGACCCGATCATTCCAGCCTTCAACACGCCCGAGCATAAGTTCAATCTCGGGGTGCATGGGACCAACATCACAGTGCTTGGCATGGAGAAGTTGGGTTTCTCGGTGAATTACAAATGGGTGGATGGGTTTCTTTTTGAAGGATCCCCTCAATTCACAGGATTTGTTCCAGGATACACCATGCTGGATGCCCAAGTCAACAAAGAAATCGATATCAACCGTGTGAAAGTCGTCTGGAAGTTAGGAGGGTCTAATCTCCTCAACAATCGTATATTCCAGGTGTATGGCGGGCCCAGAATTGGTCGCCTAGTGTATCTCTCGGCAGTGTTCGATATCGATTAGTAGGAGGTACCTTGCTTGGCAAAGTTTGCGCCTTGTTGACTGATCGCAGGAATTCTCGAATGAATCCCATAAAACTTTTGCCTTTTCAATTCACTCATCACTTTTTTCTCACCAGAGAATCGTTTGAAAGAATAAAAATACCGAGTGTTTTCTGTGTCAGGCAGGAAGCTACTTGCGCCTTTAGATTCGTCGGTACGATCTCTATTCTCAGTTTTCCCTTTCACTTCTTACGTCTTCAACCAAATTGAACTCAAAATGAAAAAGATTACCACGTTACTCATCCCATTCTTGATGAGCGTCGCGATGCTGAATGCTCAAGTAAGATTTCTTGATCCTGTGTTTACCGAAGTCACCGTCACTTCTAATGTGGAATACGCAACCAACATCAGCGTATTGACTGGAGCCCCGAGTCCGTTAATTTTGAAAATGGATGTCTATGAGCCTACAGGAGATAACCTAGACCTACGCCCAGTTGTCTTGGTCGCACACACCGGAAACTTTCTGCCAATCGTGTTCAACGGTGGCCCTTTTGGTACCAAAGTCGATAGCGCTAATGTGGAAATGTGCAGGCAACTAGCCCTCAGAGGGTATGTAGCAGTATCCTTCGAATACCGTCTCGGCTGGAACCCCCTTCCGACTGCTACAGATGATGTGCGCAGAAGCACGCTACTCCAAGCCGCTTACCGCGGTATCCAGGATGCCCGCACGGTCATTCGATACTTGCGCAAGAGTGTAGCAGAAGACCTCAACCCTTTCGGAATTGATGAGACGAAGATCGTCGTCGGTGGCATGGGCACAGGTGGTTACATTTCACTGGGAGCTGCCTACCTCGATAAGCCGGAAGAGATCAACCTCCTCAAGTTTATCAACCTCAATACTACCCCTCCCCAGCCTTATGTGATACCGGCTATTTTCGGGAATTACGAGGGATCTGATACCACGTTTTTACCTGCGCTTGATACAGCTGGTAATCCAATCAGTATCTTATTCAACATCGGCAATCATCCCTCCTATAGCTCAGATTTCAACATGGTCTTTCACATGGGGGGAGCTTTGGGTGATGAGTCTTGGATTGAAGATGGAGACATGCCCGTGGTGTCTTTTCACAGCCCGCAGGACGTGTTTGCACCCTATGATGTAGGCAACGTCATCGTGCCTACCACTGGCGACATTGTTATCCCAGATGCCGCAGGAGGTTTGCGTGTGCTGACCAAAGCGAATGGATTCGGCAACAATCAAATCTTCATTGATGCAAATTTTGATGACCCTGTTTCTCAAAGTACCAATAGCACCCTTGAGGGCCTCTATGCATTCAATGCTCTACCAGCTCGCCCCGATACCCAGTGTGTAACCTCAATCCCTGGCTACCCCATCAGCTCAGGAGATCCTGATGCTGGTCCATGGAACTGGTATAGTCCAGCGGCTTTTATCGCTACTTGGGACTTTTTGAATGGACAGCCCGGCAATCCAATCACGGGTACGGAAGCCAACTGTGCTGCCTTGCGCGGCAACCTGAATAGTGCTGAGCGATCCAAGCTGTTCATTGACACAGTGATGCAGTATCTCTGCCCACGCATGGCGCTGGTGCTGGAGATAGGCCCATTCAATTCTATCGAAGACGATGTGCTCCGCGAAAATCTCCGCGTGTATCCTAACCCTGTCCAAGGCCTCCTGACAGTAGAGACCCAAGACGCCGCACGGCCCATTACGCAAGTGACGCTTTATGACCTCACCGGTCGCATGGTTCGGTCACAGGCAAATCTCCGTACGTCACACGTTGAAATGAACGTCTCGAGCCTCCCTCAAGGGATCTATGTACTTCGCGTACAGGCTGGCGAGGGGCAGTTCACTCAGCGGATTGTGGTAGAATAAACCTTCCTGATCCATAAGCACCCGTTTTTACGGATCAAAAACTTCTGATAATCAAAATGCCGACCACGAGGTCGGCATTTTTTGTCGCGTAATACAGCGGGTCTTTGGACTCGAAGGAGCTACTCCTCAACGCTTCATGTTTTTCGTTCGCTGCTCCTTCATGTACTCGCCGTGCTTGGGGTGATTGCAGTTCTTGCGGGGGTCTCCTTTGATCAATCGGCAAGAACTCAAGGCCATGGAGCCTCCCAAGGCCAAGATCAGCAGATAAGCAGTTGGTCGGAGAAATCGCTTCATGAGAAATGCATTGAGAAGGTACAGGCGGTCCACTTTGGAAAGTTCTGCAAAAGTAAGGTGATCACCCCTTTAAGGTAAGAAACTACCGACAGCTACCCAAGCGTGATCTGCTCACGGAGCCCTCCCCTCGCCTGACACCCTACATCGTGAGCGATTTTACTCTCCGAGTTCTCTCGAAATCCGGTTTCGGATCTCCGACACATTTTGCTTAAAAATTCGATCAGTTTCAATGAGGTCGCCGACAGTTTGAAGGGCGTGAATGACGGTGCTGTGGTCACGACCTCCAAAGTGGCTGCCAATGGCTTTGAGCGAATTTCGTGTCATTTCCTTAGCAAAAAACATGGCGATTTGGCGGGCTTGCACGATGTCTCGCCTACGGGTCTTGCTCTTCATCAGTTCGATGTCCACCTCCATGTGGCTGCTGACAATCTCCTGGATGGAGTCGATGGTGATCTCCTTGGTGAAGGAGCTGACGAAGACCTTGACCAACGACATGGCAAGCTCCATGTTGACGTCTTTGCGGTTAAGGGAACTTTGCGCGAGCAAGGAAATCAAAGCACCTTCGAGCTCTCGAATGTTGGAGTTGATGTTGTGGGCAATGTACTCTACCACGTCTTGAGGAAGCTCGACCCCGTTGTGGTACATTTTGCTCATCAAGATCTGCTTCCGCGTATCGTAGTCAGGCGCGGCCAAGCAAGCGCTAAGCCCCCACTTAAATCGAGAGAGCAAGCGCTCCTCCATGCCTTCGATGTCGTTAGGTGAGCGATCAGAGGCCAACACGATCTGCTTACCGGACTGCCTCAAGTGGTTAAACACGTGAAAGAAGTTTTCTTGGGTCTTTTCTTTCCCAGCCAAAAATTGGATATCATCTACCAGCAGGACGTCGATCATCTGGTAAAAATTCATGAAATCATTGACCGTGCTTTTGCGGACAGCTTCTATGAATTGGTTGATGAATCGCTCGGAAGAAACGTACAACACAGCCCTTCGTGGCGTGTTGGCTTTGATTTGATTGCCAATCGCTTGGAGTAAATGCGTTTTGCCGAGTCCGACACCGCTATAGACAAAGAGCGGATTGTAGGCGGTCACTCCAGGTTTTTCGGCCACGGCATAGCCAGCAGATCGCGCAAGCCGGTTGCAGTCACCTTCGATAAAATTATCGAAGGTATAGTTGGAGTTGAGATTGGACTCCACTTCAAATTGTCGAATACCAGGAATCACGAAGGGGTTCGGGATGACTCCGGAATTCTTGACTTGATTATTGATCTGAGTAATGGATCCGCCTCCAGACGAAGAAGCTGGGATACGCACGGTAGAAGGAGTACCTGGCTGGTTGCTGTCGATGACAATGGAATACTCAAGCCGCCCTTGCTCACCCATGGTCTGGATGATGGCTTGCTTTAATAGGGGCACGTAGTGCTCTTCCAGCCATTCATAAAAGAATTGGCTTGGGACTTCTATGGTCAAAATGTGATTTTCGAGACGCAAGGGTTTGATAGGCTTAAACCAGGTATCAAAACTCTGCGGCGCGATCTCTCTCCTGATCACATGAAGACAAGCTTCCCAAGTGTCAACGTAGTTCGCTGCCATCATTTTCACTAAAAGTATTTGTAAAGGTTCTCTTGCTGTTTGAGATACTCAGACGCCCTCGCCAGAAGCGTAACATTAAAGCTCCACAAAAAAAAAGAGAAAAAAAACTTGGTAAAAAGAAGCCTTTTTCGGTGTAAAAAAAAATG
>DAITMB010000147.1:8041-11346 GCA_036835375.1 Bacteroidota bacterium | reverse complement strand
CACTTGAGGCAGCGAGAAAATCCCTCTCTGAAGCTCAGATTCATTTTCAGCATGAAGCAAAGCTTCTCCTCGCACGTCATCGCCAAAAAATACGCCCCCTCCAGCGAGACTTGCAGCAAGCTGAGTATGATCTTCAACAATGGGAGCGCCTCCGAAAACAACATCAGCAGCGGCTCAAACAAATCCAGAGCCTGCGTCGGAACCAATGGGAGCAAGAACGGCTGCCGACCCGGAACCGACTCCTCGTGCTGGACCGCCTCATTCCTGAATTATCGCAGCAAATCGCGGATCTTGATTTGCGATGGGAGGCCGAACTCCTTCATCCCGCTGGAAAAAACGATGTGGATGCCTCTCTCCGAAAACTTAAGAAGCAGTGGGAAAAAGAGCGAGCTTCCCTGGCCAAAATAGCTGTCAAAGCAGAAAAATCCCTGCGAGCGGCTCAGGCTGACCTCATTACAGAATTGGAACGCTGGACCAAGCGGGAGGAAAAGTGGAATCTATGGGTCGAAGAAGGTCTTTTGCCTTTAACCAAGCCTTCTGCGACAGAAGCAGCAGCCCTCTCCACTGATCAGTGGAGCAAGAGATGGGAGCTTCTGCTCGAAGAAAAAAAGGGATGGAACCTCGAAGGGTCCCAGTTCAGAGCAAATTATCCCTGGATCCATTGGGAAGACCTAGCGCAGGGAGAGCAAGATCTGGAGCAACTCGAAGCAGAGTCCTTGTCAGCCCGGAAAGCCGAATTGGCTAGTCAATGGAGACCTGCTTTTTCTGGCTTACTGGACGACGCCCAAACTTGGATGCTCGCCATGAAAAGGCTTGATCAGCGCCATCAGCGGTGGGCGGACACCTGGCGAGCATGGGCTCAGCACCATCCCTGGCAGGAGGCCGAACCGCGATTCGCTGTTTGCGAACAGCCTCTTTTTCGATACCTTCAATCGGTACAAGCCTTTGTTTCTAATCACCAACATGCCGTCACAGGGCCCAGCCTCTTCAATCATCAGGACCCGCGCCAGACCCAGCAGCAGACCCTCCACCTTTGGGACAACATCTCAGAAGCCTGGGAAAGCTGGTGCCAAGGGATGACTCGACAAACCTTCCCAGGCCTTGCACTGCCAGGCTTAGCCCATCCAGAGCCGGATTGCGAAATGCTCCATCAGTTATACCACCTCTCCCGAATTCTCTCTGAACCATTGACGATGTCGGCGCCCATCGCCTGGACGCTGCCCTCACACTTTCCCACAGAATTAGTTTCTTCTATCTTGTCTTCTCAGCAACTCCCAGTAGTCATCTGCTCTCAGTGGCCACTTTCTGTTTCGGGAGAGCACTTGTGGGTGAGCGCAGAGAGCGAAACAGGGCATTGGGAGGCGCTCCCTTTTTCCATAGCGGGTGCACGGTAAGCAGGTACTTTCGCGATGGGGGAGCCTTCTCCATCCATAAGGGACAAATGTTGTACCTTTGAGGCGGAAAATCATTCCGAGGCTCATGGCAGTTGACTTACTCACATGGTGGCGCCGAAGACTGCTTACACGAGCGGTAGGAAGTTGCGATGAGACCGGTCTGATTCAGGCTATTCATCAGAAAAATCTCTCCGCCACAAAGCAATTGCTAGCGATAGGCGTGAGTGCTAACGCCATGAGTGGAGAACTTGTGCCTGCCCTTTCATTGGCCATTCGGCAAGCAGAAGTAGATATCATCTCGCTTCTGCTCGCCAACGGCTCTTCCTTAGAGGCGGTGGATAGCCGGGGCAACACTGCCTTGATGGAGGCGATTTCGCTGGGCGATCGATACATTTTTCAAATGATCCTCGACCGAAAGCCTAACGTGAATGCCCGAAATTGGAGAGGTAAAACGGCCCTGCTACTCGCAGCGGAAGAGGGAAGCACCACCTTCGTGCGTTTGCTCCTTAATGAAGGAGCCGAAGTGGACCTGGCCGATCAAGCGGGTGTCACGCCCCTCATGGTGAGTGTAAGCACTTCCAAAACTGGGATCGCCAAAAGCTTACTCGACGCGGGTGCCAATCCAGAACAAAAGGACCTTTCTGGTCGCAGTGCCTCAGACCGCAGCACTTCCTCCTTGCGCATCCAGCGAATGCTTCAGGAAAAGGCCCATACCTCCCATTCGTCAATATCCGCTACTTCGGTACTGCCAAGCGACCTCTTGTCACAGCAATTTGTTCATTTTGCTTCGCAGTGGCTGGGAGATCCGGAAAGCCTCCAGCGAGGCGAACGGCAGGGGCGATTGTTGATCTCTAAATTACAAAGTGCCCTACAGTCCATCGGCCTGCCGGATTCAGATAGCTTTCTACAGACCGGCGCGAGCTTAGGCATCCTCATGCTACAGGAATTTCAGCGAGGTCTCGGGCAACTTCAGGCAAATTCTCACCAAGCAGGCACTTCTTCACTCTTTTCGAAGATAGAAGAGTTGATAAGCCAATTCCAACTGTCTGCTTCTGCGAGAGAACCTGGACAAAAGGCGGGGCAAGAACAGCACATTCATTTTCACTTTCCAGCTATGACAAGCGATCAGGCACAAGCGCTTGCAGAAGCAGTGCGTGAAATCATGTCTCAATCTGGCAATGCTACGGTAACATCACAGACACCATTTTCGGAAAGTTTTTCCGAAAAAATGAGCGACAATCCGGCTAACTCAAGTGCGACCACACCGCACATAGAAAAAGGCAATCCAGAATTTCCTTCTTGACGGACGCAGCGTATGGCAGCAGTATATGAAGTTTTGCGGCTTAGAGCCGTTGTACTCGCTTGGATTTTATTTTGACCATTCGTCTGTATTATGCTCTATAAAAATTTGTCCGTAATTTCTTGCAGATCGCTCTTCCTATGGTCCTTGTGAATTTCGCCGTGAAAGTGGTGAAGTTTTGTAAGAATTGGGAGCAGAAAATGCATTTCCTCCGGGGTCACATTCCCCGCAACCAGGCGAGACACCTGCTTCATGTCTATCAGCAATTCATCCAGCAGCGCAATACCTGCTTCTGTGATGGCCACTTGCTTGGACCGTCGATCATTCGGGTCGTCGAATGTCGTGATCAAGCCTTGGCGGCTCAGTCGCTTGATGATTTCGATCCCCGAGGTGATTTCCAGCAAGTGCTGCGAAGTCAGCTCCGACTTGGTCATGCTGCCTTGGTAGCGGAGCGTCAGTAAAAATGTGAAATCGTCCAAGGTAGAAAGTGGACTGTTTTCAAGGGCTTTTTTAGTGTAGTGCTTGGCGTACCGAAAGAGGTGCGTGATGGTCATCGTGAGGACTACATCTGGCGAAAGGCCTGGTTCTGGAGGAGAAGACACTTCTCCATT
>DAITMB010000147.1:0-7941 GCA_036835375.1 Bacteroidota bacterium | reverse complement strand
CTGCTTTTTCAACCCCCCTTTTTACCAATTGTTCAATTCACATGAGACAGTGCTACCTATCTCTTCGCTTGAGCATGATGATGCTCGGACTTCTATATGTCATCTCACCAATCGCCGCCCAAACTGGGATGATCAGCGGTCGAGTGTATGACGAGTTCAACAACACCCCCCTGGAATTTGCTGCTGTCCAACTCCAAGGTAGCAATTTGGGAAGTTTCACTGACAGCTTGGGTCGCTTTAGTATTTCGAATATTCCACCAGCACTTTACAACATTCAGGTATCGTACGGTGGATATCGCACCCAAATCCTCTATGAGATTCAAGTCAGTAACAGCAAGCCCTATGTATTGGAAATCGCATTGAGGGAGGAAGAAGTCACCGCTGACTCTGTGACCATTGTCGCGGCTCCATTCAAGCGAATAGAAGAATCGCCGCTCTCACTGCGCACCATCGGCACCAGCGAGATTCAGCGAAACCCAGGCGGAAACCGAGATATTTCCAAAGTCATCCAGTCTCTTCCAGGTGTGTCAAGTACGGTCAGCTTCAGAAATGACATCTTGATTCGCGGAGGCGGTCCCAACGAAAACCGTTTTTACATCGACGGGATTGAAGTTCCCAACATCAACCACTTTGCTACGCAAGGAGCGAGCGGCGGGCCTGTAGGCTTGATCAATGTAGATTTTATTGGCGAGGTGGACTTTTACTCGGGCGCTTTCCCTGCCAACCGGGGCAACGCACTGAGTTCTGTCTTTGAATTTCGCCAGCGGGAAGCCCGAAACGATCGCCTCGGGTTCACGGCGACAGTCGGTCCAAGCGATTTGGCGCTGACGGTAGAAGGGCCTTCAGGCGAAAATTCTTCCTTTCTGTTTTCTGTCCGGCGCTCCTATCTACAGTTATTGTTTCGCGCCTTAGCCTTGCCATTTTTGCCTGCTTACAATGATTACCAGTACAAGCACAAATTCAAATTTGGCCAGCGACATGAACTCACCGTGGTAAGTCTGGGTGCTTTAGATGATTTTTCGCTGAACTTGGAGGCGGATAGCACCGCCCAACAACGGTATATCCTCAACTACCTTCCTGTGCAGACACAATGGAATTATACCATCGGTGCGAGCTACAAATACTTTGGCAACACGGGATTTTGGACAGTAGTGGCTTCAAGAAACATGCTGAATAATCGCACATTCAAATATCCGAATAATGACGAGACGCAAGATGTGCTGTTGGACTACACCTCTCGTGAAATCGAAAACAAGCTAAGAGCCGAATATACCGCCAGGCAAAACGGCTGGAAATTCAATGGCGGCGTCAACTACGAATATGCCAAGTACACCAACGATACCTATCAAGTGCTGCCATTTGGGGTAGTTGACTTCGAGTCTTCGCTCAACTTTCACAAGTTCGGCGTATTTGGTCAGGTGAGCAAATCCCTGATGGAGGAGCGCTTGACCCTGTCCCTCGGCACCCGAATGGACGGAAACAGCTTCTCGCAGGAAATGCAAAAACTATGGCAGCAATTTTCTCCACGGTTTTCTGCTTCATATGCCATTACCCCCAAGCTCTCCGCAAATTTCAACACAGGTATTTTTTACCAATTGCCGCCCTACACAGTACTTGGATTTCGCGACAGTGAATTTGGAACCCTCGTCAACCGGGATGTCACTTACATTCGTAATCGCCAGCTGGTCGGTGGTTTCGCTTATGATGCGCCCCGAAACACTCGAATTTCTATCGAATCCTACTACAAGACCTATGAAAATTATCCTTTCCTGCTACGAGACTCTATTTCGCTGGCCAACATCGGCGGAGACTTTGGGGTCGTAGGAAATGAGGCAGTCGCCTCCATCAACGAAGGCAGGGCCTATGGTCTCGAAGTCTTGGTCCAACAGCGACTTTACAAAGGCTTTTATGGAATTTTGGCTTATACCCTCGGCTGGAGCCAGTTTCAGGATAAAAACGGCAATTTCGTAGCATCGGCCTGGGATAACCGTCACATTGTCGCGCTCACGGCAGGGAAGAAGTTCAAGGCCAACTGGGAGCTTGGTGCCAAATGGCGGTTCACTTCCGGCAATCCCTTTACACCGACCGACATCGCAGCCACGAGCCTCATCAGCACTTGGGATGTGTCGGGTATTGGCGTGCTCGACTACGACCAACTCAACACGCAGCGGTTAGATTCTTACCACCAGCTCGACATTCGCATCGATAAGCGGTGGTTTTTCAAAAAATGGAGCTTCAATCTTTTCCTTGACGTTCAAAACGCCTATTTCAACACCCTCCCCGGGCCACCCTTTGTGGACGTCCAGCGCGATGACAACCTTCGCCCCATCGTCGATCCTAACGATCCCACGCGTTATCAAACATATCTTTTAGAGAACCAGTTAGGTATCGTGCAACCTACTCTGGGAATCATCCTGACCTACTGATCCACGAGAACAGCCCTTTCCAAGTATGTTTTCTCTCGCTTAACCGAAATCAGTAGCGCAGCGAATTGCCAACTGCGGAAAAATCCGCTATTTTCACCCAAAAATCTAGTAAGCTTGTTCCATATGGGAGATTGGAGAACGTATCAAAAAAACTTGCTGCCGGACATCCCGAATTTTCACAAAATTGAGGTGTACGAGAAAGAAGGAAAGGGATATGAAGCCCTTCGAAAAGTGCTGACCGACCCAGAATGGACTCGCAAAAAAACTGTGGATGAAGTGAAGGAAGCCAATATCCGGGGCCGCGGAGGTGCTGGATTCAATGCTGGCTTGAAATGGTCGTTCATGCCTCCCAAGCAGCCCGGTGTGCCACGATACCTTGCTTGCAACGGCGATGAATCAGAGCCAGGCACCTGCAAGGACCGCCGACTCTTTGAATACAATCCCCACACGATCATTGAAGGCGCCATCATCGGCTGTTATGCCATGGAGATGGATGCCGCCTATATCTACATCCGTGGCGAATATGCGGACTGGATCGACATGGTGCAAGATGCCATTGATGAGGCGTATGCCAAAGGCTATGCCGGCAAAAACATCATGGGCTCCGGCATCGATATCGACGTCTTTCTGCACAAGGGGGCGGGTGCCTACATTTGTGGAGAAGAGACTTCCCTCATGGAATCATTAGAAGGAAAACGTCCCTACCCACGATCCAAGCCGCCTTTTCCGGCTCAATTTGGCCTCTGGGGCAAGCCCACTACCATTAACAATGTAGAAACACTCGGACACGTCCCCTATGTGATTCGCAACGGTGCTGAATGGTACAAGGCCATCGGGGCAGCCAACCAACCCGGCCCGATGCTCTATGGAATCAGCGGCCATGTGAATCGCCCGGGCGTATATGAATTTCCTTCTGGTATGCTCATCAGCGACCTGATTTACACGGTCGCCGGGGGGATCAAAGGAGGCAAAAAACTCAAGGCTGTCGTTCCTGGAGGGAGTTCTGTGCCGATTCTCACTGCGGAAATGATCGAGGGGATCACAATGGACGCCGACTCGCTCCGTACCAAGGGCACCATGCTCGGCACTGCTGGGATGTGTGTGCTGGACGAGACGACGGACATGGTGAAGTTTCTCCTCCGAATCTCCAAATTCTACGATCACGAGTCTTGCGGACAGTGCACCCCCTGCCGAGAAGGTACTGGTTGGTTTGTGAAAGTCTTGAAAAAAATTGACGCGGGACACGGCACCACTAGAGACCTTGATATGCTGCTCGACCTCTGTAACACCATGGAGGGTCGTACCGTGTGCGCCCTGGCAGATGCTGCAGCCTGGCCCGTCCGCAATACGGTCACCCGATTCCGCGCAGAGTTCGAAGCAAAAGTCAAGAGCAACACCTTTGCCATCGCGGGGTAAGTTCCCGATTTTGCCGACCTTATCATCTCAACAGCCAGCTTTCCCTCGTGTGAAAGCTGGCTGTTTCTTGTTGAGCGACTGTCGTGAGCCATCTCCTACAAGCTGAAACTCTTGCAGGCGATGGCATCGCCGTATTGAAAACTTACCTTCCCAAGGTAAAATATCGGCTTTCTAACTTAATTCTGAATTTGCAGATCCCCAGTCCTCAAGCTCTGCAAATCCGATTTATAGGACCAAAAATCCCGATCGCGAAGGCAAACCAACCCCAAGACCCACTCCCATATGAGTATTTCAATTCTTTGCGGGAATCTCGCTTCTCTCCATAGACATCCCCGAACAACCGATCCATCGCCAAACCCTCAACCTCACGTTCTTCCAAAAGCAGATCATGGCCCTCTTCGGAACCACCACCGGGAAAATTATACTTTTGGCTATTTCACCTTGGGAAGGTGAGAAAATGTCCAAGGCCAAATTGAGATTTGAGTAAAAACCGGCAGGTATCCCAGGCCTGTCAGGGCGAATGGAGATGCCTAAGGTGGTACCGTTAGGGCGAATCGCGATTCGTCCCGAACACAAGCGTATTCCCCTTTTTTTGCCATATTTACCCCATGACCCAGAGCGATTCCCTCTCCGCCTTCATCACCAAATGGGCCGCCTCCGGTGCGGCCGAACGCGCCAACGCCCAGGCCTTTCTCATCGAACTCTGCCAGCTCCTGGAAGTAGAATCGCCGCAGCCCAAACGGCCCGACGAAGCCGCCAACGCCTACGTATTCGAGAAAGCCATCCCTACCGCCACGGGCAGCACCAACTTCATCGACTGCTACAAACGCGGCTGCTTTGTGCTGGAGACCAAGCAGGGCGCCGACCGGTCCACCGAGGAGGTCCTTTCCGCCGAAGGCAAGGCCCGCGCCCAAAAGCGCAAATCTGGCCACGGCACCCGTGGCACCCGGGCCTGGGACATCGCCATGGAAAAGGCGCGCAAACAAGCCGAAGCTTACGCCCGCAACCTCCCCGCCGAAGAAATTCCCGGCGGCCGCCCGCCTTTTTTGCTTGTGGTCGATGTCGGCCACTCCTTCGCCCTCTACACCGACTGGAGCCGGGCCGGAGGCCATTACGTCCCCTTTCCTGACCCGGCCAGCTACCGCTTCCGGCTCGAAGACCTCAAGCGCGAGGACATCCGCGCCCGCCTGCAAGCCGTCTGGACCGACCCACTCAGCCTCGACCCCAGCCGCCGCAGCGCCAAGGTCACCCGCGAGATCGCCGACCGCCTGGCCCGCCTCGCCCGCTCCCTCGAAGGGCACCACGAAGCCGAAGCCGTGGCCCAATTTCTCATGCGCTGCCTCTTCACCATGTTTGCCGAGGACGTCGGCCTGCTGCCCGACCGCAGCTTCCGCGAGCTGCTCGAAGACCTCAAACGTAGCCCCGACACCTTCGCCCCCATGCTCCAAAGCCTCTGGCAAAGCATGAACACCGGCGGCTTTTCGCCCATCATCCGGCAGGCGATCCCCCGCTTTAACGGCGGGCTCTTTGCCAGCAGCGAGGCAATCCCGCTTAACGCCGATCAGATCCAGCTGCTGATTGAGGCCGCCGCGGCCGACTGGCGGGACGTGGAACCGGCCATCTTTGGCACCCTGCTGGAGCGGGCCCTCAACCCCCGCGAACGCCACAAACTCGGCGCTCACTACACCCCCCGCGCCTACGTGGAGCGGCTGGTGCAGCCCACTGTCATCCAACCGCTGCGGTCCGAATGGGAAGCCACCCAGGCCGCCGCCCTCCAACTGGCCGAGGACGGCAAGGAAGCCGACGCCATCAAGACGGTGCAGGCCTACTTGCAACGCCTGGCCCGGCTGCGCATCCTCGACCCCGCCTGCGGCAGCGGCAACTTCCTCTACGTCACCCTCGAACTCCTCAAGCGGCTCGAAGGGGAGGTGCTCAACCTGCTGCGTGACCTCGGCGACACCCAGCACAGCCTCGAACTTACCGACGTGATGGTCACCCCCGCCAACCTGCTCGGCCTGGAAGTGAATCCCCGCGCCGCCGCCATCGCCGAACTGGTGCTCTGGATTGGCTTTTTGCAGTGGCAACTGCGGCAGCAGGGCGACCTCAAGCAGCTGCCCGAGCCTATCATCCGCAACTTGAATAACATCGAATGCCGCGACGCGGTGCTCACCTGGTCGGAACGAACCCCGCAGCTAAACGCGCAGGGCCAGCCCGTCACCCGCTGGGACGGGCGCACGACCAAGCCTCATCCCGTCACTGGCGAGGAAGTGCCCGACCCCGAGGCGCGAGTGCAGGCTTTTCAGTACCACAAGCCCCAGGCCGCAGAGTGGCCAGCCTGTGATTACATTGTGGGGAATCCGCCGTTTTTAGGTAAAGGAGAACGCATGCGTTCAGCTCTGGGAGATGGCTACATTGAAGCCTTGCGCAAGGCTTACCCCCAAGTGCCTGGCTCAGCAGACTTTGTTATGTATTGGTGGTTCAAAGCCGGGGAGCTTGCTCGTAAAGGTCAAATTCGTCGTTTCGGCTTCATTACCACCAACAGCATCAGCCAAACCTTCAACCGCCGGGTTATCGCCTATCATTTGGACCAGAAAAAACCACTTTCGCTGGTATTCGCCATTCCCGATCACCCTTGGGTAGATAGCACGGACGGTGCGGCAGTGAGGATTGCCATGACGGTAGGAGAAAAGGGGAAAGTAGCGGGTTTATTACGGACTGTCATGAATGAATATGTAGGAAAATCAGGGGAGGTTGAAGTGAATCTTTTGAAAGAGGCAGGTGCAATTTTTTCTGATTTAAGTATCGGAGCGAACGTATCAGGAGCAAAAAGTCTAAAATTTGCCGAGAATCTTCATTCAAATGGTATGATGATCAGAGGCTCTGGATTCATTATTGATTTTGAACAAGCAGAAAAGTTGGGACTAGGTAGAATTAATGGATTGGAAAAATTTGTTCGGAAATATCTAAATGGCCGCGACGTTACCCAAAAATCTAGAGGAAAATACGTAATCGATCTTTTTGGGCTTGAGCTAGATGAAATAAGGGAAACCTTTCCAGAGATTTTTCAGTGGATAATTGATCGGGTTAAACCTGAAAGGGATGCGAGCATTGATAAAGGGTTCAGGGAAAAATGGTGGCAGTTTGGAAGAACAAGGCCTATGCTGAGAAATGCGCTGAGGGGGCTGGATCGATATATCATCACGCCCGAGACGGCAAAGCATCGCTTCTTTGCATTTGCCGCGGTAGACATTGTCCCTGACCACATGCTCATTGCCATTGCTTCGGATGACGCTTTTCACCTTGGGGTTTTGTCCAGCCGCATCCATGTAATCTGGGCTTTGGCAGCAGGAGGTAGGCTGGGTGTAGGCAATGATCCTAGGTATAATAAATCTCGCTGTCTTGACCCCTTCCCCTTCCCCGCCCCCACGGAGTCCCAGCAGGCGCAGATTCGCGAGCTAGGCGAGCGGCTCGATGCCCACCGCAAGCGGCAGCAGGCGCAGCATCCGAACCTGACCATGACCGACATGTACAACGTGCTGGAACAGGAGCGGGCCGGGGAGCCGCTGGACGAAAAAGCCCGACGCATCCATGAGCAGGGGCTGGTGGGCATCCTGCGGCAGCTGCACGAGGAGCTGGACGCCGCCGTGGCCGCCGCTTACGGCTGGCCCGCCGACCTGAGCGAAGACGAGATCCTGCACCGCCTCGTGGCCCTCAACGCCGAGCGCGCCGCCGAGGAAGCCCAAGGCCACATCCGCTGGCTGCGGCCGACATACCAAGCCCCCAACCTCGCCGGGGCGTCCCAAGGAAGGCAGGGCACCCTGGATATCGCCTCCCCCTCTCTCGACCCCGCCACGGTCGCCACCGTTACCGCGCAGCGCCCCTGGCCGCAGGCGCTGCCTGCCCAAGCCGCCGCCCTGCGCGACCTGCTCGTCAGCCTCCCCGCCCCCGCCGACCTCAAGACCCTCGCCGCGGCCTTCGAAGGCCACCGCACCGCCAAGCGCCTCGCCGAGATCGAGCGCCTGCTGGAGACCCTGGCGGCGCTGGGGCAGGCTGAGCAGACAGATGGGAAGTGGGGGTGATGAGATTAGCACAGAAACAT
>DAITMB010000146.1:0-11385 GCA_036835375.1 Bacteroidota bacterium | reverse complement strand
AAAAAAAGACGTCACCTCAAACCCATGAGGTGACGTCTTTTTTGTTTTACGGGAAGGTGCGTGACTACCGCACCTGGAGCAAGCGGGGGTTGATCCGAGATTGCTCGCTCGTGATGCGCGTCAGCTTCTCCGTCATCCCAAACTGCTGATAAATGCTTGTGAGCAGGGAAATGGTGATCGCATACTCTCGTTGCTGCTCAAAAGCGGAGTCGTGCTCGCCATAGAACGCCAGGGTCTCAATCACCCGGCTCTCCGTAGTATCGAAATATTCGTCTGCTAACGCCTTCATCTTGGCAGCTTTTTCCTCGTCCTTTCCACTAAATCGATCGGCCAAGCGCTGGAACACCAAGCCGGAACGAGCGCAGAGATAAGGATCGGGTGTGGCGTACTTGATGGGAAAGCTGGTGGCCGCGTGAAGCATCAAGGTGTATGCCTGCTCTTCCTTTTTGGCAATCAAAGCGGCCTTATCTGTAGGCTGGCTTGCGTTGAGCTCAGGATCGCGAGAATCAGACAATGAATCTCTTGCTGGTGACGTGTTTTCTTTTTCCAATGCCTCAATGTCGCGCAGGTAGCTGGTTCCGAGACGATAATAGGTATTGTGGTAGTTGGCGAGCATCCGGAAAATGTTCTCGTCATAGTAGGCACCTTCCTTGTCCATGTTGCGGAATTGGAAGCGATTGACGAGGTTTTCATACATTCTTTCCTGATCGATGTTGCCAGAGAATGCATCATATTGGTCAGAAATACGCGGTTTTTTCATCGGTAACACCCGATAAGCCAATCCTTCTTGGCGGAGATAGCTGTCAAGATTGAGGAATGAATTGGGTGCTACTGTGTTTGCAAAGTAAATCGGGCGGCTCCAGCCATTGTTAGCGACGTTTTTGAGAAGATTGACAATGAGCAGATCCTTCAGCTCCAGGTATTTGTTTCGCTCTCCGCCACGGGTGTTAAATGTCCAGTTCATGGGCGACTCCACAAAGGGCAGCTCCTCATCAGAGATAATGCCCTGTGACACCAGAGAATTAATATCTACGGGTAAGGTCTCCCGCAACTGATTGGTGGCCCCAAAGCTCTTCGATTGATTGGCCTGTCCTACGTAGTCCTTTTTCGAAATGGTGAGGGGAAGGGCAGGCGACTCATTCATCTGTCGGTACATTTGGTCGATGTACCAATCTGTGTTGACGTAGGAGAGGCACAAGACGCGGACATCGGTCCGTACTTGCTCCACTTCCTGCAAGTACCATAGCGGGAAAGTATCGTTGTCGCCGTTGGTGAAGAGCACCGCATTTTTCTCAAGGGAATTCAGCAAGTTATAGGCCGAATCAGGTGCTACATATTGGCCCGCCCGCGAGTGGTCATCCCAGTTTTGTAATCCCATGATGATTGGCACGAGCATGCCCACGCCAGCCGCCAGATAGGCAGACGATTTGCCCAGATACTTTTCCGTGAGTTGATACAGCGCCATCACCCCCAGTCCGATCCAGATGGCAAAGGTTTGAAATGACCCCGCAAAGGAGTAGTCGCGCTCCCGAGGCTGATTGGGGTATTGATTCAGGTAAATGATGATCGCCAGACCTGTGAAGAAGAATAGCAGCCCCACGATCACCGCATCATATTTCCGGACACTACTCTGCCACGCGAGCCCGAGCAGACCCAAAATCAGCGGCAAAAAGTAGTAATGATTCTTGGCAGGATGGTCCTTAATGATATCGGGCATCTGAGACTGTTTCACAAAGTTCAGCCCGCTTTCCCAATCTGCATTTTGAAAGTCTCCCTCCTTGCCCACAAAGTTCCACAAGAAGTAGCGGAGGTACATGTGGCCGATCTGGTATTTGAAAAAATACTTGAGGTCTTCCGCACCAGTAGGCCGGTCATCATAAGGGGAATTGGGGTCTCCGGTACGAGTCACAAAGTTTGCGTAGGTGTACCTCCCCTGCGTAGGCGACCAGCTAAGCGGTCGCGTGTTGTCATACATGCGGGGGAACAGCTTTTTGTCAGAATCCTTGTATTTGTATTGTCGCTTCACACCAAGCTCAGTGTAGCGATCAGCTCCTTCTTCCAGCACATATTCCTTGCCTGCGATCTCAAGATCTACGGGCTGGGCATTGTAGAGCGGACCACGAATCAGGGGGCGGCTGCCATACTGCTCGCGCTTCATGTAGCTGAGGAAGGACTGCGTGTTTTCAGGATTGTTCTCGTCAATGGGTGGATTGGCCTGCGAGCGAATCGGAATCATCAAGTACGACGAGAAACCAATGTAAATCACCAGGGTACTGAGCAGGGCTGTGTTGAGGCTCACCTTGTTTTGCTGGTGGCTCCAATAAATGAAGTAGCCCATTGAGCCAAAAAGAAGGGAGAAAAACACCACCAGCCCAGAACCGATCGGCAGCCCAAGGCCGCTGGTATTTCCGCCGTTGGCATCTTGTACCCCTGCAAAAAACCGCTCAAAAGCCCATGCCAAGTCAAATGTATAGAGGATGATCCCCGTCTGGATGATGCCCAGAATCCCGACCGAAACGGCTCCTGCAGCCAGAAACCCCTTCCAACTGAATTCGTATTTGCGGAAATAATAGATAAATGCCAGCGCGGGAATGGTCAGCAAGTTGAGCAAGTGTACGCCGATGGAAAGGCCCATCAGGTAGGCAATCAAGATGAGGTAGCGTAAATTTCCAGGCTCGTCTGCCCGCTCTTCCCACTTAAACATCAGCCATACCACGATGGCCGTAAAGAAGGAGGACATGGCATACACTTCTGCCTCCACGGCATTGAACCAGAATGAATCGGCATAGGCATTAGCCAAACCGGCGACTACGCCAGAGGCGAGGATGGCGAAGGTCTGGGTCGCATTGGGGTGAGCAGCTGAGGACCCGATGAGCTTCAGCGCCAGGTGCGTGGTGATCCAGAAGGTAAACAAAACCGTGAAAGAACTGCTCAGGACGCTCATCATGTTGAGCATGTAGGCGATGTTCTCGATCTGAGCGCCTGCCAGCATCGCAAATATGCGGCCCAGCAGAAGGTAAAATGGCGCTCCGGGGGGGTGAGGCACTTCCAGTTCATTGGCACAGGCAATGAATTCTCCACAGTCCCAAAAGCTGGCTGTGGGGGCCATCGTGAAAAAATACGAGACGGTAGCAATGGCGAATACTGCCCAGCCCGTCAGATTATTGAGTCGTTTGAAATCCATGTCTTGTCAGATACGAGGATAAATAGGGGCTCTCTTCCCGATTTCGATGCCGAATATAAGAAACTCTTGAAGAACCGGAGGCGTCCTCTTTGGATGTCTTTACCCTTCACCTGAAGAGAGGTTCAACTTCAAGAAGTCGGAGTCAGTCGATGGCACCAATAATTGCACAGAAATATCTTGGGATTCATCTGCCAGAAATCAATTTCATAAGCTCAAATGCTGTTGATTTTCCCTAGTCTCGCGCCTGATCTGCAAATTTAGCCAAATCAACGAGGCTGATCCTTCCCTCATAAATTGCTTTCCCAACGATGGCTCCGCCCATGCCAATGGTCGCGAGGGAGGCCAAGTCATCCAGGCCGCTGATGCCACCACTTGCCACGAGGTCCAGATTCGGAAACGCTTCCTTCATGCTGAGGTATAGTTCTACGGAAGGTCCGCTCAACATCCCGTCGCGGCTGATGTCTGTCGTCACGACTGTCTGAAGGCCGTGGTCAAGAAATCCTGCCACAAATGCTTCCAGCGCCAAGGCCGTCTGTTCTTGCCAGCCAGCGATGGCGATGCGCCCTTCTCTCACGTCGGCGGAGAGCAGGATCATGTCACCGCCCCATTCCTCCAGCCAATCGATGAATTGAGTGGGTTCTTTCACCGCTAAGCTCCCAATGTTGACCTGCTTGGCACCACATTCCAGCGCGATGCGCAAGTCGCTGTCTGACTTGATGCCGCCGCCGACATCCACTCGTAGCGAGGTTCCCTCACAAATCCGCTCCAGCACCCGCCAATTGACCAACTTCCCTGCCTGTGCGCCGTCCAGATCCACCAAGTGCAGGTATTCCAAGCCTACCCCCTCAAACTCGCGCGCTACCTCCAGCGGGTCTTCTCGATACGCTGTCTGGCGGAGGTAGTCACCTTCTTCTAATCGCACACACTTGCCGCCGATGAGGTCAATGGCTGGGATAATTCGCATAGAAATTTCCTGAATGAAGTCAGAGGAGAATTGAATAAAATTAGGCAGAAATGGAACAGCCTCGAACGATTTTTCTCGATTCTGTGAAGCGGCTCTTGCCAGAAAGAATTTCTGAAAGGAAAGGAACACCTTACAAATGAAGGCTCATCCTCCCACCGGCCATTATTGACCGATTTCATCTACTTGATCTTCCAGTGGATGTCGACCTTTCTGGCTATGGAGAAGCAACCAGTAGAGCGCATAGACTACGAGGGCCGATAGCACGGCTCCAGCAATCAACCATGGTGACCACCTCGCATGAAGCGGCGCGCCAACCGGGCCGAGGACCAAAAGAATGGTCCGATAAATAAACCAAATGAATCCCCACACGAGCGACAGTCCGATGCACCACGCCCACACAGACTCGCCTTGCTTGCTTGCCAGGGAGCCTAGCGAATACAGCATCCATCCCCCCGCTACCAACATCGCCACGACAAGGAGGGTGGTCACTACCATGTGAGCGGTTCTTTGTTGACAAATGCGCGGATACCCCGGCGACAATCTTCCGTCATGCGGGCATGTGCGTTCATCTTAGCGGCAAATTTCAAGGCATTTTCAAGTGGAAAATCGCGAATATCTGCGATCATTTTTTTGGTCAACTGCATCGAAGCAGCTGAATTGCTGCTACAAAGTTTTTCAGCAAATTCCTTTACGTGTGCGACGATGTCGCTAGCAGGAACGACCGTGTTGATCAGACCATATCGTTCCGCGACATCAGCACCGATCAGGTCGCCACCCAGCATCAATTCTTTGCCACGGGTCTCGCCCAGCTTTCTCAATAGAAAAGTCATGACAATCGCGGGCACAAATCCGATACGGACCTCCGTGTAGCCAAATTTTGCATCGGGAATACTGAATGCAAAATCGCAGACTGTCACCAAGCCACATCCACCCGCTACAGCATGGCCTTCGACCTGCGCGATGACTACCTTGGGAGACCGATAAATAGCGAGGAAGAGCTGGGCCAAAGAAGCCGAATCCGCTTGGTTCTGGTCAAGGCTATATGCCTGAAGTTTTTGGAGGTATTCAAGGTCGGCACCAGCACAGAAAGTAGGTCCATTGGCACGCAAGATGATGACTTTGACTTCCGGGTGCTCCTGTGCTGCCAGGAAGGCGTCGCGCAGTTCAATCGTCATCAGGTCGTTGAGGGCATTGCGTTTTTCGGGCCGATTGAGCGTGAGGTAGGCCAGGCGGCCTTTTACTTGATACTCGATCAGTTGATACATTTGGCTCATGTTCTGCGGCTTTTTAGCAAGCTACAGGAAATTCATGGCATCGGCGAATGTAAAAGGCGGAAACTGCGGGGAGTGAACTGAAAAAGGCCCTTTTTACTCCACGTCGGAAGGCGAAACAGGATCCAGACGACCAGCAACTGTCCACCGATGATCCATACGTGAGCGAGAGACAGCGTGTCGAGGCTCAAGCCGGCGTAGGGAAGGGAGGAGCAAATGTCAGCCCAGGTGTTGAGCCATCCGATGAGAGTGTCGCAGATATGGGCCATGCCTTGCACGGGCGCTTGCCAAGGACACAGCATCGACAGCACCACCGTGAGAAATCCACACAGAATGAGCGGAAAGGCCAAAAAGCTGACAGGCACATTGCTCAGCAGAAACCAAGAGGGGAATGTTCCAAAATAGTAGAGCACAAAAGGCGTGGTAAAGAGGGTCGCGGCGATTGTGACGCCCAGGCCGCCATAGAGATTTTTCAACCAAAGGGGCGACTGTTTTGGCCATTGTTTTTCTAAGCTGGGGAGCAGCCAAAAGATGCCCAACACGGCGGCGTAGGAGAGCTGAAATCCTACCTCAAAAATCACAGCGGGGTCCCACAGCATTTGGCACCAAGCTGAAAAAGCTAAGACATTCAGCAGATGGGCCTTTTTTCCTAAGAGCTTCACCACAAGGATCATCCCAAACATCAGGACGGCGCGCACCACTGCTGCACCAGCACCAGCCAGCACCATGTAGCCCAGAAGCGCCCCAAGAATCAACAATTGCTGGATCCGGTGGCCCTGTGGCAAGCGACGAATGAGATGAAACAACATCCCCAACCCCAGGAAAATGACACCGACATGCAGCCCCGACACCGCCAAAATGTGGCTGAGACCTGTCCGCGCAAAGGCTGCTTTCGTATCGGCACTCAGCCCTTGCTTGTCTCCCAAAAACATCGCTTGAGCGATCCCGGCGTGGGAAGAATCAGCAAAAAGGCCCCCTAGTCGCTCGCTCAACGTGGTGCGATAAGCCGCCATCCACGCCATGGCTCCCCGGTGCTGCGCTGGCAAGACAATGGTCTGCTTCGCATAAGCAGCGTGAAAAATGCCTTGGCTATGAAGGTATTCAAGATATCCCTCGTTGCGGCTGGTCGCCACCTTCAAGTCTGCCAGCACAAGGAGTGTGTCACCCTCGGCAAGTGCACTACTGTCTTGCAGGCTCAGATACACCACGCAGCGGCCCGAGAGAGAAAACAAGGCAGAGTCCGCTTTCGCAGATTCGAGACGCAGCCACGTGTAGCGGCCATAGTCGGTGATTTTTGGTGCGCGATCCACCAAACCTCGCAACATCACCCGCTCTCCGACTAGCTGGCTCGGGATGCCGCCCTGTGGATTCCAGGTCTTGACATCGTGCCATGCAGCACCCAAGACCAGAAAAAGCCCCAGCAAAGCCATCGACCCAATCTGGTCGCGCTTCATCGGATGTAGCTTCCTGATCCGGCTTGCGGCGGCCAGTAAGACCACAGGAACCAGCATCGCATATACAACCATGCCGATCTTAGCTGTCAACAAAATGCCAGCAAGAAATGCGGCGGCTGTTTTGAAGAGGGGAGCGTGTATTGTTGCTTTCATGTCATAAAGCAACGTGGATCGAATGATCCTTCTGCGGCGATTGTCAAATGAGCAGTAACGGAATCAAGGTGCGTGATGGGAAGGAAAAGAGGTCAGAGAATTCAAGCACTCAAGCCCAACTGATATTCGATCGTGTGAGATGAAAATGATCTTGGATGTATGATGAAAGCTGTGGAGGTAAGTGATATTTAGAGCAAATCAAAAATGAATTAATACACTGGTTGTCAGGATATTAAAAGTGTTTCTGGGACGTTAAAAATCTCCCACTCGTGTCTTATTGATGACATGTTTCAATGGACGTCATTTGTTGCAAGAAGTGGAAAGGAGCACAACACAACCTGTCTGTTTCTACAGACAGGTTGCCTTGAAGATCCTCATTTGATTGACTAAATCCGACCACAAAAGTGTACATACTCTTCTGGCCGGAAAAGGTATGAGGGTAACGGAAAAGAACTTACCCAAATAATTTTCCTACTGCTGTGAGGGGTTTGAACACATAATCACCGTGCGGAGCATCGGCCAATTCGGCGGTGAGATCCTGCCCAGCCCAGTGACGATAGTGGATGCCCCCGCGCCAGTGACGACTGTGCGAAACTTCATAGATAATGCCCTTGTAGGCGACCCAGATCTCGTCGCGGTCTTGACCATTGCGCAGGGCCAACTGCGCTGGCGTGTAGGAAGGCAGCGCAGACTCGTTCGACGGAGACGGATTCGGATCAGGCTCGTTCACGGGAAAAGTATGCTTCCGCGATTTGTACAGCGTTGGTGGCGGCTCCTTTGCGAAGGTTGTCGGCCACGATCCACAGGTTGAGGCCATT
The DNA here is from genome assembly GCA_036835375.1 of Bacteroidota bacterium. Lineage (GTDB taxonomy): Bacteria > Bacteroidota > Bacteroidia > J057 > J057 > JANQTF01. Next base: position 3,541 of record DAITMB010000146.1, on the reverse strand, counting down.
GTCGATGGACTCATCGCGACGAATTCTTCCTACAAATACCTCGTCGCGACCATGCGCTTCCCGGCAAGTGGGGTAGCTGAGGGTAGCGGGATCATCCAGTACCACAACTCCAGGCGCTTGGCTAAGGATGTTGCGTACTTCTTCGATGGTAAAGGGCTGAGCAAATTCTACATTCACTGCTTCGGAATGGCCGCCGATCACGGGCACCCGCACGGCTGTGGCGGTGATGCGGATGGTGGGATCAGAGAGGATTTTGCGTGTCTCATGGACGAGCTTCATTTCCTCTTTGGTGTAGTCGTTATCGAGAAACACATCGCATTGGGGCAGGCAATTGAGATCAATTCGCTGAGGATATACCGCTTGGTGCTCTTTCCCTTCTCGCTCCCCAAACAGCTGATCCACAGCAGCTTTTCCTGTGCCCGTCACACTCTGGTAGGTAGAAATCACAAGCCTGCGAATACCAAATCGCTTGTGCAGTGGTGCTAATGCGACGACCATTTGGATGGTGGAGCAGTTGGGATTGGCGATGAGCCGCGCGTCGCCAATGTGGTGGAGGTTGACCTCAGGTACCACGAGGGGTACATCTTTGTCCATTCGCCAGGCAGAAGAATTGTCGATCACCAGTGCGCCTGCGGCAACGTACAGAGGTGCGTATTCTTTGGATGTGGCACCGCCAGCCGAAAAAATTGCTACATCAGGACGGGCTGCGATTCCGGCCTCCATGGACAGAACAGGGTAGTTCTTTCCGCGAAACTGAACCGATTTACCGATTGAGCGGGCAGAGGCCACAGGCAATAGTTCGGTGATGGGCAAAGAGCATCCTGCAAGCATGTGCAGCATCTCGGTACCTACGAGCCCGGTGGCTCCTACGACAGCAATTTTCATCTGTTCCTACGCTTTGGTGATGCGAAAATGATCTTCGGGACAAGGATCGCAAAGATAGTACAAATGCGTAAAAATCCGGAAAAGGAAAAAAGCTTCCACGCCTCTTTTTTGTTCTATTCGAAGCGAATAATAGCTGTGAGCTCCTTCTGAAGCACTGCGAATCATCCATCGTGTGGCATACCGAATTCTGTGTTTGGAGACGAATAGCGAGATTTGCAAAAATGAAGTCTTAACAATAGGTTTTTCCTTCTTCGAATGTAAAAAGCTGCTTTCGGCGGAAGGGATCTCTTTTAATGTAATGGGTTGAATTCAACAGCTTCGCCAGAGGATAGAGATATATCACTATATTTCCTGTCCCAGCGCCTTGCATGAGGTGTAAGTTTGATCTGAAAATTATCCCTTCCTATGAGTCAGAAATCATCTCGCCGCCAATGGTTGAAGTCCTCTGCGCTGCTTGCAGCGGGACTGGCAACTGCGCCTTTTGTCTCCCAAGCCAGCCCCGTATTTCAGCGCCGGGAGCTCCTCCGCCTGGATGACGACTTGAATCCTTCGCCAGGACTTCCCGACTTGCGCGTGCGGCTTCTCGCCAACGAAAATCCCTACGGACCTTCTCCTGCGGTGAAAGAGGCCATTGTTGCCAGCCTTTCTCACGGAAATCGCTACCCTTATGATCGCAGTGGAGAGTTGGTGAAGAAGATCGCCGAAAAAGAAGGTGTAAACGAAAATTGCGTGATGCTCGGGCCAGGATCCACTTCTTTGCTGGATCTGATTGCCATCGGGCTGGTGGGGCAGGGAACTTTGCTCAGTGCAGATCCTACCTATCCCTCGCTAGCGGAAACGGTGAGAAGCGTCGGCGGCAAATGCCGCAGCATTCCACTCACGAGCACCCATGCTCATGATCTGAAAGCGATGGAAAATGCGAGTTTCGAAGGTGCGTCGTTGGTGTATATTTGCAATCCTAATAATCCTACTGGAACAGTAACGGATTCTCGCGAAATGTTTAATTTTTGTCGCAAGGTCGCTCCCAAAGTGCCGATCTTTGTGGACGAAGCCTACATTGAGTACCTCGAAGACCACAACAAACACAGCATGATGACCTTTGTGCGAGAAGGCAGCAACGTGATCATCTCGCGCACTTTCTCCAAAATCTATGGACTGGCTGGCATCAGGATGGGCTATTTGGTGGGGGCACCCGACTTGATTCAACAGTTGAAAGCCATCAGCCACACGGGGATGGCGCTCTCTAGTGTGGGCATTGCGGCGGGATTGGCTGCCTTGGAAGATCCAGATTTCGTGGCATCTTCTCGCGACAAAAACCGAAAAGCCCGTGAGTTTCTGTGTCAGTCTCTGGACAAAGATGGTCATGCGTATTTTCCCCCATCTGCCAACTTCGTCCTCATTCCCGTTGAGATGCGCAGCAGCCAATTTCGGAGCAGCATGTTGGACCTGGGCGTAGGCATTCGAATGTTTGATATCGGGGACAAGTCTCACTGTCGTGTGAGTATCGGGACGATGGAGGACATGGAATACTTCTACAGTGCCTTCCAGCGAGTAGTGGGCGCTTGAGGGACCTGAGTTTATCTCCATAGTGTCGCTTCACTGGCCTAAGTCGCGAAGGCTAAGGTGTCTTGAGGGAATCCCATGCAGCGTTGATCTTGAGCTGATTTGCTCAAATATCGCTTCTGGCTCTCCTATTTCTGCGGTATTACTTTTGGGATGCCGCTACCGCGCGTCTGGATCAAGAGATCTGGGTGCGCGGTTTTTTTGAGGAATGTGCGAAGGGAAAGATGAGCTTGGCGAAAGCCCCTATTTTTTTGCTCCTTGGGTGCAGCGTTCCAAGCGGGAGAGCCGTTGTAGTGGCGGCCGAAGAAAGCTAGACCCAGCACAGAATCCTGCAATTCTTGTGTGGGATCTTGGGAAGAGAAAGGCAATTTTCCAGTAACCTTCTGCCAGCATTTGGAAACAGACTTCTATGGTGTTGACTACATTTCGATCGCCCACTTCGACGCCGATGACTAGCTAAGATTTTATGGCAGTGTCCCAGGCAGAAATGCTAGATGGTTGCCGACGGAAGGACCCCAAGTCCCAACGAAGGCTGTACGAACAGTTTGCATCGACGATGCTTGCTGTCTGCCATCGCTATGCTCGTAGTGTTGGAGACGCCGAAGACATACTTCAAGACGGGTTTGTGAAAGTGTTTCAGCACATCGATCGCTATGACGATCGCGGTTCTTTGGAAGGATGGATTCGTAGGATCGTCATCAACACGGCCATCGACCACCTGCGCAAGCACAAGTATCAGCTCCAGGAGTCGGAGGTCAATGACGCCATTCACCACGAGTCGCACGCTGAAGATGCGCTCGATCAATTAGAACTGGCTACGCTGTTCGAGATCGTGCAAAGTCTGCCCGATGGCTACCGGATCACCTTCAACCTCTATGCCGTGGAGGGCTATTCTCATGCTGAGATTGGAGAAAAACTCGGCATCACGGAGAGCACCTCTCGGTCACAGTACACGCGCGCAAGAAGCCTGTTAAGAAAACGCCTCAGTCAAGTTTACAGCAGCGTAAAGATTTACAAGGATGTCATCTGAATCATTTGAAGAGAAATTGCGGGAACGCTTTGCGCAAGCCCAAATCCATCCCCCAGCTGACCT
>DAITMB010000145.1:0-11469 GCA_036835375.1 Bacteroidota bacterium | reverse complement strand
ATCCGCTCTCGGGCGATGTGTTCCTGTTTGTCAACCGGCGGCGGGACCGGATGGGATTCGACCGGTGACCTCTCCACCCCAGTTGCGCCCTCCTGCTCCCATCCGTTGAAGGCCCAAGAGCATTCATTTGATGGAGAGGGAGTCATGAATCGTGATAAAATCCTCCTCCCCAGCTCATCGCTGCCCAGAGCGCCGCGCTGAGCCCGTCGAAGTATCTCGAAGGGATGCGCGGGTGGGGCGGTTCCTGAACATTGATCCGCTGGCAGGGACGTATCGGTGGAATTCGCGGTATGCGTTTGACATGATGGGGTTCAACGCTGTCGGCGTATCCCGATATGTGGTTGCCCCGCCTCTTCCATCTCCTTCACCACGCATAACTCAATCCCACTTGCAGGCCAAAGGACAGAGGATACATCCGACCATCGGCAAGGTTGCTCCAGTTCGTGAGACTCCTCTGGGCCTGGAGACCGGTGGTAATGCCGATGCGCTCGTAGGGGAAATAGTGCACTCTCGCTCCCAGGACACCGTCAACGGTCCATCGGTTGCTGAACAAAGGATTTGACGCTCCTTCGTAGTCAATGACCGAGCCTTCAAAGAACATTCTTCCTTGGTTTCGAACGATCCCATTCAAGGCACCTCCGAGGTACACATCGGTTTGGAAAGCTTTGAATCGCCAGTTTTTGCCTACGGCCAGGGACGTCTTGAACAGCTGTGTCCTGTTGTAGTGCCTGATTCGATGCTCAGCCCGGACAGATTGCACGACATCTCCGCGGGTAATGGTTTCCTCTCCGGTGAGCATGTTTTTTTGCACCTGCACAATGGTATCCTTGAGGGTGACCTGATAATCTTCGATGATGCCGCTGTATTCCAGCTTGCTGTCCAACTGTTGATATTGCAGGCCTGCCATGAGGAAATACCCTCCTTTCAATGCCCTCATGTAATATCCTTGCAGTTGGAAGGAGGGGATGGGCGCCTCATACTGCGTTCTCTCAGGGTCGGTATTGCCATAGCCTTCGTTCCAGAACGTAATTCCGCCTTCCAGCATGAATTGATTGGCAGGGCGCGTGTTCTGGATCGTCGGAAGGATGGCGCTATCGATCTCCTGCACATCTGGGCGTGAAGGATGGGTGACGCGGAGTTCCGTGAGATAGAGACGGTCTGGCAAGCTTTCCCGGACATGGAGGGCGTGTATCTCCAGGGTGGCGGCTGGTGCATCCGCCAGGGGCCTCAGCACTCCTGGTACTGTCTCCGAAGCTGTGTGCGAAGAGCCCTGTTGGCCAGTCTCGGAGACGTTGTTTGGAACAACCTTGTCTCGGCGGACCAGAGGGACAGTCGATTGGCCAAGGTCGCTTTGCTCCTTTTTCTGTCCTTCAAGAGGGCCTGATTGGCCGTTGTCCTGTAGGGGGGCCAGCTGTTGGGCGATTCTTACCGCTCCATCGGTTGAGTCTTCGTCGTCCCAGCCCGGATGGGGTTGGGCAGCACGGCCCGTGTCGTCCGAACGGCTTTGGCCGGCATCCGCCCCTGGGAACGGAGCGAGGTCAACTGTTTCCCGATTCAGCTCGGTCGTTTCTTCTTGAAAGAGGAAGAACCAGCCGATCGTGAAGGTCAGTAACAGCGCGAAGATCAAACTGAAGAACAGCCAGATTCTTTTTTTGCTGCTCTCGTTTCTGCTGGGAGATGCCTCCGCTTGCTCAATGGAATCCATCTTTTCAAGGATACCATCCTTCATGTTGCTCCAATCCAATTCAGGAGGGAGAGGTTGATGATGATCACCCTGCATCATACGCTTGAGTTTGTCAAAGTTAGGTTCCATAAGCCAACGATGTTAGGTCGTTCATCGAGCGGTTTTCTTTGATCCATTTCTTGGCCCTGTGCAGTTGAGACCTTGAAGTTTCGGGGCTGATGTTCAGTAGTTTACCCACCTCCTGGTGAGAGTATTCGTCGATGATGACCATCATAAAAACTTGCTTGTATCCTTCGGGCATTCCTGCAAGGAACAGGCGTATGTCATCAGCTGAGAGCGTATTGGTTTTCTCGACGAGGTCGGATTGCATGGTCGTAGCTGTTTCTAATGGACCCATATCGGGGAGTTTCTTGTGGTTGTGATAGTGCTTGATACATTGGTTGACGGTGAGTTTGCGGAGCCAGAACTTGAATTCGCCTTTATTTTCGTCAAATGAATCGATTCGAAGGAAGATGCGTGCAAAGATTTCTTGGATGACGTCCTGGTGATCAGGTTCATGAGACACATATCTTCTTACGATCGAATAGACATAGCGAATACAGCTCTCATATAGCTCTTTGAACGCGCGCTGATCGCGTTTTTTGACGGCCTGTATCAAAGTTGATTCGATCACTTTGGGAAAAAATGAATCCCTCAAATGCGTCGCTGCATTTGAGGGATTGGGTGAAGGACTACTGACAGTTGTTCAGGTAGAGGCAGATATCGGATCCTGATCCGAAAGTAAGCTGCGACCCATTGGTAAACTCGGTGGCGCTTACCGGGTAGATCAACTCGATGTCGTCATAGGCATTGGGGGATGAATTGAGCTCGCTCAGGTAGTCATTCCTTGTTGCGATCTGGAGGGTATCCCCATCAGAGACGATGTCCACTGGGAAGTTGATGAAGTAGGTGCAATTGATCGGTCTTCCCGGTCCTTCGTTGAAGAAAAACTGAATGTGCTCAGGCTTGTTGACGCAGGGTTCTTCCAAGGTCTGGTAGAACTCGCACACGTCATTGTCATTATTCAACACGATGTCTCGTCCAAACTGGGTGATGGTAATCGGATACACGAGGTCCGTTGGCGGGAAGTTGGACGGCGAGCCACCGATGGCGGGCAGATAATCACTGTCCTGGGTGAGAACAACCTGACTCCCATTTACGACCAGCGTAACCGGATAATTGATCGTGTATGGATAGTTGTTGAGCGTGAAAATGTTGAGCGAATTGAAAAACAACAGGACATGCGGTTTCAGGTAGGAACAGTCAATGGTGCTATCAATCACGATCGATCCACAAATTTGTAAGGCGGGAATAAAATCATCGATATCCTGAAAAGTAATCGAATTGCTTCCAACGTAGCCATCAAATGGATACACAAAGTTCACGAGGCTATCCGTCAACATACTGACAGAATCCAGTTCGGCCTCAGAAGAAACGGTCACGGTATTTCCTGATGCCTGGAGAAAATCAACTGGGAAGGGAATTTTGATGCAATCAAGTAGGAGAGAATCCGGCCCGAATGATTGGAGATTTTTGACGACGGGGTTGAAGGCAACCGTGGTGGGCTGAAATGATGCGCTTTCTGGAACGATCTCTTCAACATTTTGTCGGTCACATGCAGTAAATAGCATTGCCAAGACAAGTGTAGAGAATGGAATCTTGATTGCAAAGTTCATGATGAAACAAATTAGGAGAGTTGGGAAACTGAAAACCTTTCGTACGGTTTACTCAACAGTATCCTGGAATCGGAAAAATCGTTGCGCCGTCTTCAATTATTTTTTACGGCAAGCAGTCATATCGAATTAATTTTCATTAAGATATTGGTTATCAAGTATCTATATAGTTGTAGCTAGAGGCGGATGATGTGATCTTTTCAGGTAATGGTTCAAGCTATTTTCTGCTGGCTTCAAAAAAAGCCGTTTTGGAGCTTTCCCTTGAGTAAGGGATGAACCAATGTAAATGAGTTGCTTTGGTTTGCCGAAAGACCAGCCGGTTGACTCAGATGTTTTGCGACTGTAAAACATCCCGCTCTCCTTCAACAGGGAGAATTCATCTACAAGTTGGGACAAATTGCTTCACAAGACAGGCAAGATCCAACAGACAGGAATTAACCCGCCACATCTACATACCCACAGGAAGTTTTGCAGTCTGCTGGATTAAGCGGAAATTAGGGAGTGCTAAATTCGAGATGGAGTTGATGTGTCTCGCAGTATGTAGCAGATTTTCAAGGAATTGATTGAAACACTTTTGGCAAATGAACAGACTAACGCATCTATTCTATATTGGCCTTACTGCCATTTCTTCATTGTGTTTTTCACAGGAAAATAACCCTAATCAAGGCGCAAACATAGAAGACCCTCAACAGATCTTTCGGTACACAAATCCGATTACACGTGATTCAGCCATTTCGATGCGAGATCATTTTATCATCAAAGCAGGAAACAAGTGGTATTGTACTGGAACATCAAACCCAATATGGACTGGGCCCAATCCGGGTGTACGATTGCTGGTATCTGACGATCTCATCAACTGGAAACATCATTCTTGGCTCATTGATGCTAGAAAATTACCAGAAGACAGCCCCTTTAATGGGAGGTTTTGGGCTCCTGAAATCCACTATATCCAAGGAAAATACTGGCTCACAGTGAACAGTGGAAAAGTAACTCAACATGACCCGAAAGGAATGGGCACACACAGTGTTTGGCTATTTAGTTCAGATGAAGTCACGGGCCCATACTCATTGGTCAATGGCCCACTCACCCCTCAATACAACAACGACGCGACACTTTTTGAAGACGAAGATGGACAGGTATATTTTTACTGTAGTGGCGGTGGACTATTTCAGGCCAAAATCGATTTGGCTTCCGGTAGGCTTACAACCCCCATTGATAAATTTTTAGATAAAAATGAACCGGGATGGCCCGATTGGATGGTAGGTGGTATCGAAGGACCGTTCGTCATAAAGCGGGATAGTACCTACTTTATGTTTTTCTCCACTTGGACACGCGGGTATGAGGTAGCACTCCTAAAGTCAATCACTCCACTGGGGCCTTGGGAATTGGTGTCACCTGAACCCATCTTCGGGACTCGGAAAAAAGGCTATCGTGCCGATATGGCAACAAGCGGAGGATATGAAAATCTACGATTCGAAGATTCAGAAGATCCTTATCAGGAAACGGGTCATAACGCGCTGTTCGAAGGTCCCGATGGGCAACTGTGGAATTCGTGCCATTATTTTATGTATGAAAATCGGCCCTACCCCTACAGCCAAACTTTTGAAGCATGGGAATATACCCCACAATTAGGAATTGAACCTGTGGAGTTTAAAGATGGCATGTTTCACATCAAAGGGCCTACCTGGACTGAGCAAATGGTAACTTATTAGTTCTTAGTGATTTAAAAACGTCAACTTCGACATCGGTGTGGGTCCAGCGAAAAGGGGATTTTCTTCCTTTGACAACCATTCCTTGTTGCTCAAGTACCTCAAATCCATCTTTCCTGACTGTCGTGGCCCGCTAAGGGAAATCACTGGAAAATAAGACAGCGACTGTTTCAGGTGTGGGAGGATTTTCCTGGGAATCATTCTGTGCAATTGGAGGATTGAATCCTCTGATTGCACAAACAATGGATCTACCAGGCCTTCGCCATCTCTTGAGGGGTAAGGACCACACCGAGAGCTTATGCAAAAACCATAAGCGGCTCGAAAACCATGAGTAGAGTTGTGAAATGAGATGTTGAGAGGAAAGCCGTTACCCCATCCGAAGCTGGAAGGGATTGGCAATCGTCCACTCCCCAAATCGCCGTAGCAGGGCCACGGGATTGCTTGGGTCGATTTGCTCCTTACGGATGATGCTCTGCACCAAAGGCTGCCCCATGCCGGGGATGCGGTGCAAAAAGAAGGGCCATAGCTCTGCCGAGCGATATATTTTCTCTTTCGATGGGAAATTAATCAGCGGATTGATCGTCGTTTGTGCTTTAAAATCTTCGGAATAGGCAAAAACCCATTCCCCTTCCTTCAACGTCAGGGTCCCGATCTCCAAATCATGATAAACCAACACAAAACGAGCTTCTACCCCAGTAGGCGTTTCGATGCCCTGGTGCGTATCGCGTTTGAAGAATTTATGCCACCACTTTTGGGTCATGATCAAGACGTGAAATAATTTGAAGACGTCGCCATCGCTGAATGAGACATTCTTGAACAAGGAGCATCCGCTTTTCACTGAATAGACGAAAAAAACGCCCCGATAGCATCTCAAAAATAGCAACGAGCTTATTTTCTTCCAACAAAGAAAGGCAAAGAGGCCTAAATCGAGGCTCATGCTTGAGAAGTAACTCTACGAACCGAAAATGGTTAACGTTTTCCTCGCCTTCCCATCCAAATTTAGGCTGAGCATTCTCAATGTACTTGGTAAGCATTTGGGGATGGCTCTCAATCTTCTTCAATGCAGATTCTGAACGATTCCAAAACAACCCTCGCGCAGTATCGAAAATAGGTGAAAAGTGAGGCTCAAAATCCCCTTTTTCAATGTGAGTGACAACCCCCCAGTTGTAAAAATGCCTATCATTATTTCCTGTCAGTGCGTCGAAAACTAGCATTTTCACAAGTTGACACATCAATTTTTCCTTCTGTTCGGGAAACATGTGACTTATGGCCTCTTCTGCTACCTGAAAGGTAAAAAATTCTTTTTCCAGATTGTTAGCCTCTATTTGTTGAATAAATTCCTCATCCTCAAGGTAGCCAGCATAAATTTCCGCACCATGTACTAATATTTCACCTGGATTGAGAAAGTACTTGCTAAGAAACCGGATTTGATTTCCGGCTAAACGCAGTTGGCACTCAGCCATATTTAATCCCAAGACTTGCCCAATCTGATTGAGTAGGTACTCTGTGATAGACTCACAAGGATACCACTTGTGTCCCACCTTTGCCAAGTATCCTGGCCATTTCTTTGGCTTACTTCTTCTTCCCTGCCCATACTCATATACATGTACGAAACGTTTCGGTGCATCCCCCTCCAGTTGACGATCGGAAACCCAAAAGTAACCATTTCGCAGTGGAGGAATGATTCCATGCCAATTTCGATAAAATCCACTATGTTTCTCGATCTTTTCCTGAAATAATTTATCAGATTTTCTGGCAATGTATCCAGTTCGATGATTCTTCATACCACACATGATCAACTTTTTGCATGAACAATCTATCCGCCGCCTCTATTCTGCCCTGCCTCCCAACATGTCTCTCAGCGCCGCCAACTCCGCCTCCCGATCGAACAAAGCCTGGATTGGGAGGACAAACCCGGAAATGACGCGGCTGGCAATCGGGCCTGCACCAGCTTTCAGATGAAGCTTGTAGGTGCCGTTGTGAAGCAGGTATTGCTCCACGGTCTCGTCATCCGGGTCGATGATCCAGTATTCCTGTACACCGTGGGCTTCAAAATCCTGGAATTTTACTCCTCTGTCGCGGGCTTCGGTGCTGTCGGACAATACTTCCGCCACAAAATCCGGCGGCGGGTATTTCCACAGGCCTTTGTGAAAATGTTGTGCTTTCTCGGTGCCGAAAAACAGCACATCCGGCTCATAGTCGTTACGCGTGAAAGCCGTCATGACCTTCTCATACCCGACATAGCCCAGTTGGTGGACCTGCACATAGGCTTTGAGCAGAGTGTAGAGCGCTCCTGCTGCATCGGTATGCTCCTTTTTGACAGGGGAATGAATGATGACCTCTCCATTGATGAATTCAGCCTTCATGTCTTCGTCCAAATCGGCATAAAACTGCTGGCGACGCTGCCGCTCCTGCTCAAGTTGCGATTGGAGCCTAGCAACGAGGTTCGGCGCATGGGGGCTGTCGAGAATCGCGGCAAGATGTTCTTCGGTGTTTTTGAGAAGCATGGACCAGAAGTTTGAATTAAGATACGCATTTTATACTGAAAATGGCTGAAGCCGATGGGCAATTGAGGAAAAATGGGTGCAAATCCTGGGCTATCCGCACTTGCAAGGTGCCTCTCTTGCCACCAAGCGCCTGCACCTTTCCTGACAGAATTTAAGCTCGAAGGCCTGTTTCGAGGCTCATCGGCCTGCCGGGGGAGGTCAAAAGTCTCTAAAAGGGGGAAGAAGGTGTTTGCCTTGGTGATCAGAGCACTAGATTCCATATTTTGCTCGAACGTGTCCCTAATCGTCTCTGGTAAAAAAACGAATATGAAGCTAGCAATCACCCTTGGCTTACTCCTGATAACATTTGGCGCAACAGCCCCGCTTCCCCTAGTCCCTCCCATGAATGTTCTCTTCATCGAATTGGATGGCCATCTACCCCAACTCCATTGCAATGGGCAGTCCACCGTGCAGACACCTCATGTTGACGGCGCCACGCCAAGCCTGAGCCAGCGTCCGGAGGCCTGGCTCTACGATCTGGACAAATGGGCCGCCGCCAGAAAGCGCTTCGAAAAACAGCAAGCGCCCTATGCCACCCTGGTCCGGGACCTCACCTTTCAAGCCGACCGTCTCCTGAACACCCCTCTTTACACCGTGACGAATAAACAGCATGTACCGCCCAGCGGCAACCATCATGACTACTACTCCATGGGGCCATATTGGTGGCCCAATCCCGACACCGACGATGGCCTGCCTTACATTCGAAAAGACGGGGAAAGAAATCCCGAATACGAGGCCTACGACGCCTTGTCTATGGCTAGCATGTCCCGCGATGTATGGATCCTCTCCCAGGCTTATTTTTACACTGGCGCAGAAGTCTATGCCCAGAAAGCCCATGCCTTTCTCCACACTTGGTTTCTGGACCCGGAGACCCGCATGACCCCCCATCTCGAGTATGGACAGGCCATTCCGGGCGTGGTGGAAGGCCGAGGGATCGGCATCATCGAAACTGGCAACCTTGTCCGCGTCGTTAATGCCGCAGGCCTGCTTCGAGGCGCAGCCGCCTTTCCGTCATCTACTTATCAGGAGCTACAAGACTGGTTCAGAGCCTACACCCACTGGCTCGTGACCAGCGAAAAAGGCTGGGATGAGCGCCGCTGGCACAACAACCACGGATCCTCCTACGACAGCCAAGTCGCCTCCTTTGCCCTCTTCGTGGGCGAAGACTCCCTGGCACGCATGATCCTTGACTCGGTGAAAACCAAACGCATCGACCGGCAGATAGAGGCTGACGGAAGCCAACCGTGGGAACTGGAGCGGACCAAATCCATGAGCTACAACATCAAAAACCTCCACCACCTGATCGAAAATGCCATCCTGGCCCAGCACTACGACCTCGATTTGTGGCAGTATGAATCAGCGAAGGGAGGCTCCATCACGCAAGCCATCCGCTTTCTGATCCCCTACATGCTGGGCGAAAAACCCTACCCGTATCAGGAATTCGGCGGCATCGAAAACAAACAGGCCGCCTTCCGCGACTTGATTTGGGTGGCTCATCAGTATCTCGACGATCCCTTGATCCAACGGGCCTTCGAGGTCTTGTGCAGTGATGCCGCCGAGCCGCTTCCCATTCGCCTGAGCTATCCCCTCTTTGACTGATATCCCCCCCCAACACCCTACCGACTCTATGAAATCCTTCACAGCGCCCCACTCCCTGTTCGCCGCCCTGCTCATCCTCGCGAGTTGTGCGCCGCCTGATTCGACCACAAATTACCGCGATCAGATCCGGGAGATCCTGGCAGACTCCGTTTTGTCCTTGGCACAGACCTATGTGCAGGCTCACCCCGTGACGATTACGGCGCAGCTCAGCGAGCGGAGCGCCGGAGGACCACACGACTTTTACTCCGAAGGGGACTATTGGTGGCCTGATCCCACCGACCCCGAGGGGCCCTATGTGCGCCGGGACGGTATGACCAATCCCGATAACTTCACCGCCCACCGGGAAGCGCTCATCCGCTTTAGCGAGATCGTCGGGAACCTCTGCTCCGCTTACCTGATCACCCAAGACATGGCTTATGCCCAGGCTGCCCTCGCCCACTGCCGGGCCTGGTTTCTCACTGACAGCTCGCGGATGAATCCCCACCTGCGCTATGCCCAAGCCATCCAAGGCTTGAGCACTGGGCGGGGCATCGGCATCATCGACGCCATCCACTTCATGGAGGTGGTGCAGTCGCTGCGGGTGCTGGAGCAGCACGACCTGGTCGATTCCCTCAGCATGGCAGGGTTTCGGGCTTGGTTTGCCGAGTTTGCTACCTGGCTCACCACCCACCCCTATGGCCGCGACGAAATGGTGCATCCCAACAACCACGGCACCTGCTGGAACATGCAAGTCGGCCTCTATGCTGCTTTCACTGGCAACGACAGCCTGCTCACCTTTTGCCGGGACCGCTTCATCCAGACCCTCCTGCCTGATCAAATGGCGATAGATGGCAGTTTTCCCCTGGAGTTGGCACGCACCAGACCCTACAGCTATTCCCTGTTTAACCTCGACGCCATGATCATGAATGCCCTCATCCTCTCCGATCCGGAACATGACCTCTGGACCTACACCACCGAGTCAGGCGCGTCCATCGAGCGAGGACTGGCCTACATGCAGCCTTATGTCGCCGACAAACATAGCTGGCCCCTGCCGCCAGATATTATGTACTGGGAGGAATGGCCCGTGGCGCATCCAGCCTTTTTGTTCGGTGCGATCAAGCTAGGCACCCCCCTCTACTTCGAGACCTGGAAACACCACAACCACTTCCCCCAGGTATTCGAGGTCAAACGAACGCTCCACATCCGCAATCCCCTGATTTGGGTAGGGTGGTAGAGGAGACAGTGTGAATAACCTGAGCTTCTGCGAACGTGGCTATTTGGAAAGGCGGATGCATAGGGAAAGTGGTGGAAAATCTTATCATTCTGTATCGCGATTTAGAATACAAGATGCAGTTTTTATGCAGATGCTGGGATAACTGGGCTGTAAACAAGACCGTAAATCCGAATGATTTCTCAAGTAGCTTTCGAAAGCAGAAATATCAATCAAGTAAGGGTTTGCTTTGAAGAATCCTTGAAACTCCTGCAAAGCCGAAAGCCATTGGCGGGATGCTTGGTATCTGGGTAAGCCGAATTGCGATAGCTGAGGGAGAAGTATTGAGTTCCAGAATATTCTCCGCCCGAAAGGCGGCGGTAGAAACCATCTTCTACGCCAGTTGGATTTTGAATGCTGCCATTCTGAGCATTGATCGAGTAGCTCTCATTGTTGTACCAGTCCCAGCCCCATTCCAGCACATTGCCATTCATGTCGAACAGTCCCAATTCATTCGGAAATTTCAATCCCACTGGGTGTGACATCCCATTGCTATTGCGCCCGCACCAGGCCACTTCGTGAAGATTTGGAGAGCCAGCATACTCCTGCTCTTTCATATACTTTCCGCCTCGGGCTGCATACATCCATTCCGCCTCGGTAGGCAGACGATAGCCATTTGCCTCTTGATTCCACACAACCGGAGGCCACGGTTTCTCTGAAGAGCGCACAAAACCCTCCTCTTGAATCTCATAGACAGGCTCAAAGTGGAAGTGAAGGCTCAGTTGATTACACCAAGCGATGGCATCAAACCACGTGATGTTCACCATCGGCTTATCGACGTGAAAATCAGATCCGCCTTCATTTTCCATTAGCTCTTGCCACAATCCCTGAGTAACGGCATAGCGGCAGAGCAAAAAATCGGAGAGTTGCACTGGGTGGACTGGCTTGGAATCCAAGTTTCCATGATCATCCCCCATCTCAAACACGCCGCCTTCCACCCAGATCATGTGGTCGTGGAGGGTAGCGAGGG
>DAITMB010000144.1:0-11485 GCA_036835375.1 Bacteroidota bacterium | reverse complement strand
CAATCCTTGCCCACGAGCGTGAGCGAGCGAAAGGAAGAATTCTTCACTGAGAATTCTGAGGAATCTATGAAAATTTATGTGGTAAAAATTTGTCAATGGGATGGTATAAATCTCATTGATAATGAAATTTTTGTATTTCCCTCACACTCATTCTATTCCGTCCCTTAGGAGGGATCATTCGCGAGGAAGGCGATGACATATTAAGTCAGCAACCACTCAGGCGGCTTTTCGGGCTTTTCGAGCGCGAATGCTTGTTGAGGCAGGTAAGATTTAAGAACCTTGCGTCTGATAAGTTAATTCGCAATAAAAGAAGGACGACCTACGGGTTATCTTTCTCTCAACCCGCAATAGGAAATTTTCGGAAATCGTATGGAAGGCAAAAGGTTGACGTTCACTATTTTGCACTGCCTTACAATACGGCTATCCCTGTTGTCGAACCAAAGGGCTATACCGACTCTTCACATGATGACTCTTCTGAATAAAAGCGTATTCACCATGCCGATACCTGTACAAAAGTTTAGTTTTTTGTTGGTCCTTTGCCTGTTTTTGCCACTTTTTACGGTCGCTGCCAACCTTCAGTCTGTGATGAGCGGACCTTGGAATGTCGGCGCCACTTGGGGCGGGAGCGTGCCAGCAGCAGGGGATCAAGTGACCGTGTCTAATGGCCACATTGTAGAAGTGTTGGATGGGAATCCCGCTATTGTCATTGCTTCGCTGAATGTGCAAGCCAGTGGAAAATTATTGCTCGGAAAAGCCAATTTCACGGTCAATGGACAAACCCAAGTATTCGGGCAAATCCTCGACATGGCGCGCGAAGGAATCAATCATTTCAAAGGCTTGGCGACCTTTCATAGCGGGTCTAAGGGCGACTTTTTGCTCTCATGGGGAACAGGCGGAATCGTGAAATTCGAAAATGGCTTGGTACACCATGGTGATTCGTTGAATTTTCGCCGGGTAGAATTTCTGGTGAATTCGCAGCAAATCGCCGGGTCTTCGCTGGTGATGATCACTGAAAGGCTGGACATTGGTAATGGTGTCACCCTCACCAATGCGACCACGGGCGGGCTGTTTTTTAAACTGGCAACGGTCAATGGACTGGGAGGAAATGCAGTGTTTCGAAATGAAAGTTTCGTAAATTTTTCTGCACAAATAGCGCCCATGGTCCTTGGGCAAGTTGATTTTACACCATCAGGCAATGAAGTCTGGTATAGCAGTGCCAGTGACCAGCAAGTGCTAGGGGCCGAATATGCCAGACTTATCATCAAGCAAGACACCAATAGCCTGTTTCGCAACCGCTATTTGATTGGGGATGTGACTGTGTCGGAATACCTCATGATCGAAGGCAATGGGCGTCTGGAACCCAAAAATTTTGACCTCACGGTGAATGGACTGACAGAAATCTATGGGCGACTGAATGACTTGGACTTTGCGGGAATCAATACTTTTCAAGATGTAAATCTCTGGGGAGAATTCACGGGCAACGTCAATGGATATGGAACCTACCACATTCAAGGAGATTTGGAGATCAAAGCGAATCCCAGCAATATCCGCGACGCGAATTTACAGATTCAAGGGACTACCTTCATCCGCAGCGGGACGAGCCTGGCGATCAACAGCAACAATGGTCCTCGTGTTTTTGGCAACATGTTGATCGAGCAGGGTGGCACGTTTGACTCGCGCAGTGACAATGGCGTGGAGATCGCCGGAACTGTGACCAACAATGGATCCTTTTTGTGGAAATACGGCATTTTATCTGGCAGCATTGTCCACAATGGCGACACAGCCTGGGCCAATAAATTTGTGGTGTCGGGTCCAAATGCGGAGATTACTGGAAGTGGCAGATTTTGGATCAAAGATCAGGTCAACCTTGATTCTGCGGCCATTCTCACGAATAATAGCAGCGGTGGACTCTATCTCTACGATCGCGCCAAGCTGATCGGAAATCACCCTTCCGCAACCTTTCGAAGCAAAGGATTGGTCCATAATCAGACCGACAATGTGCAGATGGAAGTTGGATTTCTGGATGCCAACTATCCTGGAAGTGTGTTTCATTTTGACCGTCAGCTGAACCTGGGCCAGCGCCTGAGTCCAGGGCACTTTTATGATGTGGAGGTGCTTGGCGGTCAAGCGGGATCAATTCGGAGAATCTCGTTTGCGATCGATACGATGAAAGTATTCCATCACTTCTCGATCGGGATGGATGCCAAATTTGAGCCTCAGAAGGGTTCCTTGATCTGTTATGGCGATGCGGTGATCCGTGGTGAATTGTTTGATGGAGATTCGGAAGGAATCATTGAGTTTCATAACGTGGATGTGTCGGGAGTGAAATTCACCGGGTCCAACAATAACTATGGAACCTTTCGGGTGAGTGGAGAAATGAAAGTGGAGAGCGGCGACTTTGAAATGCATAATGGTGCCCTGACCATTACAGGCAAAATGACAATTGCTCCCGGAAGGCTGGTCACGGTCACGTCCCGCAATGGCAAGCGAGATTTTGGTTCGGTAGACATTGCTGCGGGAGCTTGGTTCGATGATCGCACGGGGGGAGACACGATTCGATTCTCTGGTACCGTCATCAATGAAGGGCGCTTCAATGTGACTTTTCCATTGCTTAATGGCATTCTGGACGTTCAAAGTGACACCACGACGCTATTTGCGCCGCTATTTGAAGGCTATGCCGTCCTCAGGGGCTCCCGTCCGCTGGTGTTGAAAAATAAAGCCCTGATTCTGCGTAATTCGCGCATGGTGAACCGGCTGGACTCACTGGTATTTGCTGATAAATCTCTCTTCGTGGGGATCGATTCTAGCAGCGTCTTTGAAAATCGCGGAACGATGTACTGGGAAAATCGGGATAATTTCCTGCCAACCGCGACAATGGATTGCAGCCAAGGCCCCAACACCATTGTGTATCGCTACCGGCAGGGCGACCTCGACCTTCGTCCCGGCACCTATTGGCACCTTGACCTCCCCACCGATCCCACCCGTAATTTGCCTAAGCGTCGCATTCCTGTAGCCGGAATCACCACCCTCGGCAATTTCATTTTGGGAGGAAATGTGGAGTTGCAACTCAGAAAAGCCAATCTTACGGTTGGCAATACTGCCTATATCTACGGAAAAGTTTACGACGATGAGCAGGAGGGAGAGTTCCGCGCTAACAACATGGTGCTGGGGAACGCGCTGGTGGATGGCCAGACCAACCTTCGATATGGTCGTGTCGTGGTAGAGAATGAGCTGATTCTAAACTGGGGGGAGAGCAATTGGGAGCGTGCTGACCTCACGGTGTTGGGGACCGTAGTAGTAACTGACTCTGCTATTCTGCGCATCAATGGCAACATCGGCACACGCGCTTTCAAAGATATTAGAGTAGGCGAAAAGTCGCTCCTCGTGGAAAATGGAAATGGCCAGAACATCACTGTCACTGGCAAAGTAGAACTGAGCGGCGAGCTCAACCTGAGTTTTGGTAATTACACGTTTGAAGACCAGATCCTCGTTCACGAGGGGGGCAAGTTCATTTCAGGCCGTACCGGATCTGTTTATGCCTTCCTCGACACGCTCGAAGTCCACGGTCTCATGGATGTGCCTCAGGGTACCCTACAAATGAAAGGGCCCTTGCTCGGTACAGGTAATTTGATCCTTCGTGGAGATCTGAGTATCCCAGCAAAAGATACCCTTGTCAACGAAATGACGGGCGATCTCGCATTCATGATGCGGGGGGGATTCAAGGCCACCGACAACAGCAGCCACTTTATCAACAAAGGGATTTTTCGCTATGGTCCCGCGAATAATGCCCGCTTGATGGAAGATGCCGGAACTTATGACTTCCTGAGCCATCCAGATAATTGGATCATATTCGACGCAGCGGGGGGATTTCAATCAGTGCCAGCAGATTCATTTCTCAACGTGGGATTTGAGAATGGGGGAAGCAAGACCATTGCGGGTGATAGCCTGAAAATTCTGGGCGACATGGTCTTCTCTGTAGATCTGCGCAAGGATCCAAATGTCTTTTCTTCTGGCATTGTTCTCTTTGTCGGGGAGCAGGACCAGACGATCAGTGGAAAAGGTATCGGATCGATGGAAAACATGGTAGTGCGCAAGGACGGAGGTTCTCTCACCGTGATGAGCGATTTCGCGATCAGAGAAGGATTGGTGATGAAGAAGGGCGTCCTTATGGCAGACCCAGGTGCCATAGCCCTTGGTGGCGGCGCCTTCATTCAGGAAAGCGAAGTTTCCTATATCCTCGGTCGTGTAGGATCTGAGCGCAACATCAGTCAAGGGCAAGAAGTAGAATTTGGCGGAATGGGACTAACGATTAAGCCTGTCAGTGCCAACATGGGTCCCACCTTGGTCTATCGCATCACTGGCAGGGCGGCTATTCCAGGGCAAATTGATCGGTATTACGAGGTCTATGCCACCAACAACCAGGGTCTCAACGCCACTGTGGAAGTGGGCTATCACGAGCGCGAGATCAATGGTGCCGAAGAATTAGACCTCCAAGTGGTTCATCAAGTATTTTCCGGGCAGGAGTTTGACGTGCTGGGTGGTCGGGTGTATCGAAATAGCAACTATGTCCGAAAGGTCGGCATAGATCAATTGGGAACGATTTCACTGGTTCCGCAGACCGTAGCGATCAATGCGTATCCAAGTCCTTTCACGGGCAGTAGCTTCACGGTGTCGTTTACGTTGCAGGAAGATGATCCCGAGGTGGATCTCCGCATTTTCGACTTGGCAGGCCGTCAATGGGCACAGATGACAGTGCCAGGTCTTGCTGGCAAAAACGAGATCTTGTTTGACAAGCTCAACCTTTCTGCAGGCACCTACATCATTCGGATGGTGGCTGAGGAGCGCACAGGCTATAAGTATGTTCAGAAGCTCACGCCTTGAGTGAGCCTTCCTATGGATAATCTTCTACAAAAAGAGAAAGCATCGCTCCTTTGAAGGGCGATGCTTTTTTGTTGGAGGTGACATTTGCTACGGTGAAAAGTCAACTCACTTCATGTGCAGATCAGTAAGGCACGTGAATACGCCGAGTAGATGAAGCTAATTCCAACGATCTAGATTTCGCTATTGGCAATCATTTTAGGGAGCTCCACCTTTTTGGTGAGCACTCTGCGGAGCTTTTTGGGCTTGTTGGAGCCAATAAACAGGTGTTGACCATTTTCCAAAATCAGCTCAATCCCATTTTTACCAGAAACGCTGTAATGGGGTTCTTGCGATTCGTAGTGGACACCCCAGCCGCTCATATGACCAAGAAGGGAGGTTTTGATGATGCGGTAGCCCGCGACTTCATTCCAAGCGATGTGTTGCGTTTGCTTGTGAAACGGAAAGAAGCGGAAGTGTATCCCTTCCTGATCAATCTCGGTGTGTAGCCTCGCGATGCGTAGCATCAAGACATACCAGCCAGTGGCCAGAAGGCTCACGAGGGTAATTGGTAGGAGGGTGGATGCCATGGCTTCAGCCGCAGAGTGTTGACGCAGTTGCATGATCCACACATACACAAGTGGGACGACAATGATCGAGGCTACCAGCGCTATTTTCCAGTTTCGGTGGCGGCCATCTTCTTTAAAAAACACCTTGGTCATGTTGGTTGTTAACAATTTGGTAACATTAAGGAAACAAAGATTTAACGTACGAAAAATAATTGAAGATAGACAAGAAAAGAGGAAAGATTTTTCGTCAATCGGGTCCACAGTTGTTATTCTACCCGAATAACCTTCAAAAAAAATGATTCGTCAGCCAATCTTTCCATTTATTTCCTAAACAAGCGCGTTACTACATTCATTTCCAGTGCCCAACGGCTAATGAGATTAAAGTTGCTGCCGGAGTAAGAAAGGTAATGTTGCGAAGCATCAGCATGCTAGTTGCTTGGATGGTATTTTTAACTAGTTAATTAACGTCAATATGAGTTAGTATTTTGTTATTAAGCATCATAGTTGTGTTAAGTAGCATTTCATTTCGCGAGATCGGAGTAGCGAACGATCATCTTGCCGATCGTCTTGCGGTTTCGCAGTGTCCAATAGGTTTGCACGCGAGAATACGTTCGATCGAATTTCTCATCACTTCCCTTGTAGTGGATTAGAGACTTTTTTTGTTGATTTGATCAGCAAAGTCGTCAATTCCTCTGCACATGCCCAATGTCCTGGTTTTATTTGCTCATCCTCGCTTCGAGCAGTCCCGCACCAATGCGGCATTGCTGAAGTATTTTCCGCAGGATGAGAGGGTTACCTTCAGAGACCTTTACGAGTTGTATCCCGATTTTCATGTCGATGTCCAAGCAGAGCAGGCTATGCTATTGGCCCATGACGTGATCATTTGGCACCATCCTTTCTACTGGTACAGTTCGCCGCCGCTGCTCAAGCAGTGGATTGATCTTGTGCTACAATTTGGATGGGCCTACGGTCCCGGGGGCGAATCCTTGCGAGGAAAATATGTCTTCAATGCGTTTTCAGCAGGCGGGAGCTTGGATCGCTATCAAACTTCGGGATCCAATCGCTACACCATTCACGAGTTTTTGCGCCCCTTTGAGCAGACGGCTCGACTCTGTCACATGACCTATCTCCCTCCCTTTGTCGTGGGGGGCACACACCGACTCTCGGCTGAGGACCTCGACCGAAAGGGACGCCACTATGGCAAGCTGCTTCATTTGCTCGCGGAAGGTTCTTTCGACTTTGCGAAGATCAACCCAGAAGGACTGATGAACGACCATATTTATCAAGGCACATGAATGGATCATTTTTACTGCAGGCCGTGGTGTACCTGGGCGCAGCGTTGTTGTTCGTCCCCCTTGCCAAGCGACTCGGACTGGGTTCTGTCTTGGGGTACCTACTAGCTGGCATTGTGATTGGTCCCTTTTTGATGGGATTTGTGGGGGCCGAAGGCGAAAGCATCATGCACTTTGCCGAGTTTGGCGTGGTCATGATGCTGTTTTTGGTGGGATTGGAGCTGGAACCAAGCCACTTCTGGCGAATGCGACAATCCATTCTGGGCATGGGAATGAGCCAAGTGCTGGTGACGGCGCTCGTCCTCTTTGCCGGGGGACTGGCGATCGGGCTGAGCTGGCAAGCTGCCTTGGCAGCCGGGTTGGCGCTGTCCATGTCTTCTACCGCAATCGTGTTGCAGTCTTTGAAGGAAAAAGGCATGATGAACACTGCCGCTGGCCAGGGGTCATTTTCTGTGCTCCTCTTTCAAGATATTGCGGTGATTCCGATTTTGGCAGTGCTTCCCTTGATGGCCGTGGCTCCATTGGTGCTACCAGAAGCCCTGGGAGACCACCATGCAGAAGCCACCCTGCTGGATGGATTGCCCGCTTGGGTTCAGACCTTGTCCGTGTTGGGCGCTGTGGCATTGATCATTGTCGCAGGGCGCTACCTTGTGGGACCCCTTCTTCACATCGTCGCGAGGACACGACTGAGAGAATTGTTTGCGGCCTGTGCCCTGTTTTTGGTGGTGGCAATCGCTTATCTCATGGAGCAGGTCGGACTGAGTCCGGCATTAGGCACCTTTTTGGCGGGGGTAGTGCTGGCCAATAGCGAGTATCGGCATGAACTGGAAAGCGACCTGGAGCCGTTCAAAGGACTGTTGCTTGGGCTATTTTTCATGGCCGTAGGTGCTTCGATCAATTTTGAACTCATCATAGGGAATCCCGGGACCATTGTAGGGCTGGTGTTGGCGGTGATGCTGCTGAAAATGATCATTCTCTTCGGGATTGGGAAGCTTTTTCGCATGGGACTCGATCAGAACCTCCTTTTTTCGTTGGGACTGGCACAAGTCGGTGAGTTTGCGTTCGTGTTGCTTTCCTTCATTGATCAATTGGGGATCATGGAGGCGGAATCAATTGGGATGCTCATGGCTGTGACTGCCATCAGCATGACCCTCACACCTTTGATCATGGTGCTCTACGAGCGGGTGCTTCAGCCCAATATTGGGACCAAAGAGCGCGTGGCGGTGGCACCAGATGTGGTTGACACCAAGCATGCAGTGATCTTGGTTGGATTTTCACACTTTGGGAGCACGATCGGGAGATTTTTGCGGGCGCACGGCGTGGAGGCCACCATTTTGGACAATGATTCCGACCGGGTAGAATTGCTGAGAAAGATGGGATTCAAGGTGTTTTATGGTGATGCGACACGGCTTGATTTATTGAAGTCAGCTGGGGTAGAAGAGGCCAAAATCCTGATTTCAGCCATTGATTCACCCGAGACGAATCACACGTTGGTGGAGATTGCGAAGATGCATTTTCCTCATTTACAGCTAATGATCCGGGCAAAAGACCGCTATGACGCCTATAATTTGCTGGACCAGGGAGTGGAAGATTTTTACCGCGAATCCCTAGACACTTCCATCCGCATGGGAGTCGATGCCCTCCGAAAACTGGGATTTCGCGCTCATGCCTTAGCCCGTGCAGCGAAAAATTTCCGCAAGCACGACGAATATTCTTTGCGGAGGCTCGCAGAAGATCGTCATGACAAACAGAAGTACATATTGAGGGTGCGGGAGGAAATCGAGTGCCAGGAAAGCCTCCTCGCCGCCGACCTTCGTGCTCAGATCCCTGACCAAGGCCATGCCTGGGACAGCGAGCAAATGCGCGAACGAATATTGAAGGGGACTACCTAAATGGTGTGAGTCGATTCGTTTGGCTTTGATGCGAGGCAGAGGGATGCGTTTAGCAGTTCCGCGCCTCCGATATTGCCTATTCTCGATACCGGATCGCAATTCCTGAGACTACCGGGTACCATCCTTGATAGTCATACTTGATATGGATAATGGCATCTGCATCTATTTCCCTGCCTTTTTGCTTGAGCCCGTCCAGTAGTTTTTGGGGTGTGTGAAAGATGGCGCCGTCGGTCTGGATGTAGCAAATTTCCAGGTAGTCTCTTTCGGGAATTTTTGTGGTGAATAGCTCAAGGCTATCGCTTTCGGAAGTCACCAACGTTGCAACCCGTGTCGTGGTGCAACTACTGGTGAGGAACAGGAGGGTGACGAGACCCAAAATGAGCCTAGCCAATGATGAGATTTTCATAGAATGAATATTGATGGCGAAGAGAATGGCATCAAGTTATCGTTTAGCGCACTTTTTTCCAGAGAAAAATTTTGGGACTGATGACGTGGAAAAATTCGATTTTCGTTGAAAGAGGTATCTTAAATGGAACTCGCCTTGTTTCGTGATTTACTGCTTCAACATCATCTTCGGGGAGGTGATTCCAGTCTTTAATTTTTCGACAATTGTTAATGCTCTCTCGATTTTTTTGTCAATAGATTTTACCTGGGTGACCAAATACATAAGCCCCCGCTGGTTTCCTTCGCTCAAAGAATGAAAGATGCTGTCTGCCTCCGGGTCTGAGTTCAAGACTTCTTTGAGTACTTCGGGCATCTCAAATTGGTATTCGGTGTCGTCCACCCTGAAGTCAGCGGTTACTTTTGTACCTTCTTGGATGCCAAGCTTTTTGCAGATCGCTGAGCCAACGTTTATAAAATGTCCTCCCTCTTTTTTCGGCATGATGGCACAGTGGACTTCTATCTGATCATTGAGGGTACATATCACCCTTTTGTTACCATTTTTTGTTACCTCCAACACAGTCAATGGATCAACCATGAGGTAGTGCATGCCACTTCCGAATCTCTCGAGTAAGTATTCATTAGCCATAGTATCAATCCCTTTTTCTTTCAAATTTACTAAATCTCCCCAAAAACGCTATTTCCCGCCGGAGGATAGCAATGCGCTGAGCTAGACATCGAAACCCGTAAAATCTTTTTCGATAAATTGATCTTTGTTTACGTGGAAATGCCTAAGCACCAACGGGATATCAGGGAATTGCAGTCCCGTTTTGATACATGGATGTACGGAATAAGAAACCTGAACAAGCTTGAGCGATTGCCATACGAACTGCGAGAAGGGATACTCGAAAAGCAAATGTAAGCGAATATGCTTGCTATCGCTCCCAAAGTGCTTACATTACCGTTGGCTGTCATTGTAAAAGACAGCATACATAAATAGACAATGGAGTTAAATCCGAAAACATATCAGCCAAATATCGAACTGACAGAGTTTGTCAAACGCTATTGGACATTAAATGGTGAAAAAGAAAATATTCCTCTCAAAAACACAATCGTACCAGACGGAACAATGAAATTAATTTTTCACTATGGAGATACTTACAAGCATCACTCACAAAATGGCGAGATAACCATTTTGCCAAGATACTTTTTAATTGGACAATTGACGAAACCTTATGTGATTGAACCTACCGGTATAACAGGCAGTTTTGTAGTTCAATTCAAGCCTAATGGATTTTTGCCTTTCTCAACCATCCCAATAAAGGAGATGGAAAACACAGCCGTGCCGTTGGACATATTATTTGGAGAAGAGGGCAAAAAGCTTGGCGAACAAATCTTATATGCAAACTCAACATCTGAAAGAATTCATATTATTGAGACCTTTCTTTTGAAAGAGCTAGCAGACAGAAAAACCATAGACAATATCGTAGCATCAACAGTTGAAACAATCTTAAACCAAAATGGACAGTTTTCTGTGAATGAATTCTCAAAGAGCAACAATATAAACCGAAGACAACTTGCTCGGAAATTTGCTTCAGCCATAGGGCTAAGTCCCAAGCAACTTGCAAAGACAATTAGGATTCAGAAAACTTTAAAAGTATTGCTAAACGAAGAGATTACAAGCCTAACTGACTTGGCTTATGAAAATGAATATTTCGATCAGGCACATTTTATAAAAGAATTCAAGGAGTTTACTGGACTGACACCAAAGGAGTTTTTTGGAGACGATTTAAAAATGTCTTTGATTTTTGACAAAAAATAGGCCTGTCCCATTTTTACAATTTTGTCGTTCGGGAGGGGGATACCTTTGGATCGCAATCGTGCAAAAATTTAAAAATCATTTGACAATGGCTAATGTAAATCCAGTTGGTTGGTTTGACCTCAATGTAGCAAACTTAGACCGAGCAAAAAAATTCTACGAAACAGTATTCAATCTTGAGCTAACAGATGCTCCCATTGAATGGGGTAAGCAATCTTTCTTTCCTTTTAGTCCTGAAAGCCAAGACATATCAGGTGCATTGGTGGAGAAAGCTGGTTTTGTCCCAGGTAGCAACAACACGGTTATCTATTTTGAAACCGAAGATAACATTGCAGAAGAGCAAAGAATTGAAGCAGCAGGTGGAAAAGTTGTACAACCTAAAATGAATATTGGTGAATTTGGCTTTATCTCTATTTTCATTGACACAGAAGGTAATACCGTAGGACTTCATTCACATAAATAATTTTCATTTATGCCTTACGACACAAATCTTTCAGACAGAGTTAGGGAGTATCTTGCTGAAATACCGGGACTAGAAATTGAGGAAAAGGAAATGTTCAATGTCCTAAACTTTATGGTAAACAGGAAAACTTGTGTTTGTGTAAGTGGTGAAAATTTAATGTTACGTTTTGACCCAAGTCGACAAGAAGAACTTTCGAAAAGAAATGGTTACGA
>DAITMB010000143.1:8631-11514 GCA_036835375.1 Bacteroidota bacterium | reverse complement strand
ACATAGTCATTCGAAAGGGCCACCGCAACATGTGTCAGCCAGGCAATCCAGATCGCGCCACTGTAAATCGTGAGCACGCACATGCCGATTCCAAAGGGAATGGTGACCATGCTTTCGGTAAATCCTTTAGGGATGTGGGTAGCGGAATAAAGCCCAATGTTGACCGCAATCGCTACCCAGGGATCAAGCACCATGAGGCAACTGAAGAGCAGCAGGCCTCGAAACAGAAATTCGTATGCCAGCATGTATAGCGTCCAAGCCAGGGTGTTGTGAAATATCAAAGAAGGGGTCCACACCTTGGCGCGTACTTGCGGATAATAGGCCAGGGTTTCGGGGCGCCGGGACGAAAACCAATTGAGGAGAATCAGCGCGGCACTCAAGCCAATCGTCCATCCAGCACTATACCCCAAGTCACCTACTTGCACTGCGTAGTCACCCCAGCCGTAAGGCAACCACGTGAACATCACCACCGCCGGCACAATGCCGAGAAAGAGCACACCGATGTATTTGTGAAGGATCGGCCCATAGGTCGTCACGCCTTTGTCGCCAAAGCGCCTACGAAGCAGATGCTGGAGCCGGGCAGCGTGAGACAAAAACCAAAAGGCAATGAACCCCAGGAGGGTGACGCCGATCCCCAAGATGGCGGGTAGATAGGTGGGGTTCCAGGCAAGGGAAAGATTCATCAATGAGGGGGGTAATGTTGGGAAGGGAAGATATGGCGGTCGAATCCAGGGACAAATGGCTTTTGAGGTATCGGGAAGCGCAGCGCGCTGTTTTGATTCAAGCCATTTACTTCACATACTGATGTTCCCGAAACCACTCGTAGGATTCCTGAAAGGCGGTCACGAGCGGAGTCTGAGGCAGATCTAATTCTCGAATGGCTTTGTGCGGCGAAAAGTAGTGACCTTGCAGCGAGATGTAGGCCATCGGGGTGGTGAGCTTGGGACGTATGCCGAAGTAGGAGCTACCCAGAGATCCGAGCCGACCAGCTGCCAAGGCCAAATAATCCGGAAGTTGACGCTTGTTCACCTTCAGGCCTGTGGCTTCTTCGATCAGGTTGAGCGCTTCGCCAAAGCTGAGATTTTGACTCCCCAGAATGTAGCACTCACCGATTCGGCCTTGCGCCAGCGCATTGGCAATTCCCACAGCCACATCTTTCACATACACCCAGTTTTTACCGCCCCGGGTATATCCGGGAAGCTTCCCGCTGACCGCCGCGATCAGGAAAGCACCTGAGCTGGGCTTGGTGTCTTTCGGGCCAATCATGAAAGTAGGATTTACTACCAAGGCAGGTAGCTGCGATTCAACAACAGCCCGAAGGACAGCCCTTTGGCCTTCCAGCTTCGAGTCGATATAGTCTAGCCCAGATGTGCCCACTTCGATCTCTGCGGCCTCAGTGCCGGGCGCCTCCTTGCTCCCAAATCGAAACGAACTTGCACTGCTACAGTGCACCATGCGCTGCATCCCGTGGTGCAGGCACGCATCAATCATATTTTGAGTGCCGACGACATTCACCTGCCAATAGTGCGGACCTTTGGAAGGAAATACATCTGTGATCGCAGCAATGTGAATCAAGGCGTCGTGGCCAGCGGTCTCTCGGATCATTTGCTCCCGATCGAGCAGGTCGCCCTCGACAATGTGTACAGAATCGGGAGAGAGGAGCCCTGTGCTTCTGCCGGGCTGTACCAAGACCGTCACCTCATAGGATCTTTCCAATAGTTCTTCTACCAGATTAGATCCCAAAAAGCCATCACCTCCGGTAAGGAATACTTTTTTTATCATTGGGAAAAGCAGCCAATCGCATTCAAAAACACAGCAAGGCTACGGAATTTTTAGGAGTTAGCCCAAATTTCGGGGTGTTCATCGAAGCATGGCCACGAGGATTTGCCCTCCTTTCCCAGCATTTCCTTGGCTTTCTCTATCTTCACAGCATTCATTTACCCATTATCTGAAAACAATACATGTGGAAAAATCTTCTTTTCGGAGTCAATCGCAGGGTGAGCGGCGACATTGGCTTGCTGCTCCTGCGCATATTTGCAGGGCTGGCCATGGCATTCGCTCATGGTTGGAATAAAATTCCTCCTTCCGATCGCTTCGTGTCTGGCGTTGCGGAAATGGGATTTCCTGCACCAGAAGTTTTTGCTTGGGCTGCTGGCATCTCCGAGCTCGTAGGTGGGATATTTATCGCCTTCGGCTTCCTGACACGCCCCTCCGCACTCTTTTTGGCAATCACGATGTTTGTCGCAGCGTTCATCCGCCACGGCGGCGACGCCTTTGGAGACCGGGAAGGAGCGTTGCTCTACGCAGCGATTTCTGTCTTTCTCCTGCTCCAAGGCCCAGGCAAATACGCAGTTGACGAATGGCTCCACCGGAGAATGTCCCGGGCTTAATTATTTTTTGCAGTGATCCCTCGATCATCGACCCGACCACAGGAAATGCTTGTCATTCCGGGTGTGAGGTCCGATGATCATCCTTAGCATATCTCACAAGCCTCTCTTTTCCCCGCAGCACGCATGCCGATGGGTGCCTTTGTGTTGTGTGGTATTTAAAGGAAATGAAAGTGAAAATGAATCATGAAGAAAAGATCCAGAACCGAAGTTTTTCGGACGCAACGGGATGGGCTTCCATTGAAAATTCAGATATTGCTCCACGTGAGCCACTGTAGAACCTTCTCTATCTCAAAATAATGAAAAACTACTCTCGCAGAAATTTTGTCAAAGGCAGCTTAGTCGCTGGTGCGGGCTTGGCGCTGAGTCCATTTTGGTTGTCGGCATGTACGGATTCGACTAGTACGGGAAAATCCACTGTCGATGCATCTGCCATGGGCGATGCAATGAAGCCATTTTTTTCTATCTCGCTGGCACAATGGTCTTTGCATAAGGC
>DAITMB010000143.1:0-8531 GCA_036835375.1 Bacteroidota bacterium | reverse complement strand
TGGGAGAATTTGCCGCGCCTGAAGGCATCAACGTGATTGTCGAAAACCACGGAAGCTATTCCTCAGATGCGTCCTGGCTCGCAGAAGTGATGCGTCAAGTGGGCAAAGACAACGTAGGAACCTTGCCCGATTTTGGCAATTTCTGCATCACTCGCAAGCAGGGTGACTGGATGACTTGCCTCGAAGAATATGACCGCTACAAAGGTACCAAGGAACTCATGCCTTATGCCAAGGGCGTGAGTGCCAAGACCAATGACTTTGACGATGCAGGCAACGAAACCCATTCTGATTATCGTCGATTGCTCCAAATCGTGAAAGATGCAGGATACAGAGGGCACATCGGTATTGAGTACGAAGGAAGCGTCTTGAGTGAATATGATGGCATTGTGGCTACCAAAAAGCTTCTGGAAAAAGTAGGAGCTGAACTGGGCTAAATGCTGTGTGGGGTAGCTACCATCTCACAGCAAGCCCCACACAACATGACTCATGGCTCTCCGAAGGAAAGCCATGAGTCATACATTTTTCGAAACATCATCAGCGTTTGGAGAGCGTCCTGTATATCAGGGCGCTTTTTTTTTGAGTTATAAAACTGTGACTCCGCCAGAATCCTCCTGCAAACATCCCTTACACGCCCGTAGCATGTCCGGCTAAGCGGGTTTGCACTCTTGAATGCGGATCTGGATTCTGGCCGGAGCAAACGAAAACATCACCTTGCGGTCGTGGAGGCGAATGATGAGGTTTTCTTGATAGTGAAAGGCTTCTATCCGCTTGGGATCCACATTTTCCTGCACTTCGAAGGTGCGCAAAAAAGAAGTTGCCTGATACAATTCGTGCGACATCCCTTCTTCTCTCTCCACGTGGCTGGCGTTGGCTTTGCCTTCGACGCTGAGCAGCCGATCTTGCACGCTGACGCTGAGGTCATTCGGGTGATATCCATGCACAGGGATGTTGATGTCATAGTAATCCTTGTGCTGTGTCACGCGGACCGAAGATTTGAAAGAAGGCTTGTGCGTCTGGTCGAATCGAGTGTTTGACTCACTGACGCCGCCTGTGTCAAAAAGGCGATCGCTGAGTCGCTCGCGGATGCTGTGTGATTGTTTACGCATGGGGGCAGGGGGTTAAAGAGGTAGAGAATGGAGACCTATCTAAAAGGAATTTCGCGATAGATCAAGGATGGCGGTATGACAAAAGTCACTGGAATGTATAATTTCTTTGCACAATGCTCGGGGAATTTTGAGGGCTGTGGATGACCCACGCATCAGCCTTCAAAAGCGGAATCTGGAAAGGGAGAGAATGGTGCATCGGCTTTTTGTTACCTTTGTCCCATGCCAGAGCAGGTAGAAAAAGGGAACGGGCGCTTCATTCGGCACTATAGTTTGCAGGAGGAGCACGAGGCTTTTGACCCATCGGAGGAAGAAGATGCGCTCTATGAGCACTACACTTTGACCGCCGCCGATGGACAAAAGGGCATGCGGGTGGATAAATTTCTGTGTAATCTCCTCCCACAGACCAGCCGCTCGCGCATCAAACACGCGTCCCAAGCAGGCTCAATTTCTGCCAACGGCCAGCCCGTCAAAGTATCTTACAAGGTCAAACCCGGAGATGTGGTACGGCTCATGCTCCCCTTTCCGCCCGTGCCCGTGATCGCGGCAGAACCCATTCCTCTCGACATTCGCTACGAAGACGAGGAGCTCATGATCGTGTGTAAACCTGCCAGCATGGTCGTGCACCCTGCCATCGGTCATCGCACTGGCACACTGGTTCAGGGATTGATGTGGTATTTTCAGCACTTGCCCGCTGGGAGCAGCACCAAGGAGCAGCCTCGTCCAGGCCTCGTACATCGAATCGACAAAGAGACTACTGGGATTTTGGCGATTGCCAAGACAGAGTTTAGCATGGCCCACATCTCTAAGCAGTTTTACGACCGCAGCACTGACCGACTCTATCACGCGCTGGCTTGGGGCGATGTCCGCGAAGATTCCGGCAGAATCGAGGCGCACATTGGACGAAATCTCAAGAACAGAAAGATTTTTCAAGCCTTTCCTGATGGCTCCCAGGGTCGGGAAGCCGTGACGAATTACACCGTCTTGGAACGTTTTGGGGTGGTGACGCTGGTTCAATGTAAACTCGAAACCGGACGAACTCATCAGATTCGGGTCCACATGAAGCACCTCGGGCATCCGCTTCTGGGCGATTACGAATACGGTGGCGACACCATTGTCTTGGGCCCTCCCCACAAAAAGTATCAGCAGATGATGCGCAATTGCCTCGCGCTGCTACCTGGGCAAGCCCTCCATGCGAAAACCCTCAGTTTGACACACCCCATCTCGGGAGAGCGGATGCACTTCGACGCAGAATGGCCCGAAAATATGCGACTGATCGTGGAGAAACTTCGTCGCTGGCGCGATGCTGGAGAGGGAGACGTGTGAGAATAAATGCGCTGATATGACGCGTTGTCGCGAGGCATTCATCTTGGGAAACCGAAATCGTTTACGAGAATAGATGGATCAAAGTGCTTCTGCTGGTTGCATGAAGAGGAATATTTGCCAAAATTACAAACGCTAAGAGGTAGGTTTTAATTCGTTTTTCTGTGGAGTTGAAACCGCCCGTTCTTAAGGTAGTCAAGACATTATTTTTTGAGGAAAGCTGAGGTACACATCGTGATTGTCCACATGTGTACCTTTTTTGATTTCAGCAACAAGCTTTCTTTTCATTTCGCTCTTTTCATGATGACGCCTCAGCTACCCTTTGGGTGTTTTGAATGACATTCAAAAATCGGAGAGATCATAAACTTTGACCAGTTCATCTGCCTTTTTCCTTTTTTTGAAGTTGTGTCCACGATCTATCCAAAGGCCTACTGTTCAAACAAACAGCGCCTTGATTTGCGTTTGTAATGTATGAGATTTCAATCAGCTACACATCGTCCCGACCTGCTCTCACAATTGTCTGAGCGCAACTTCGACCTCTTGGTGATCGGAGGTGGCGCGACAGGCGCTGGCATTGCCCTCGATGCTGCCTCTCGCGGAATGGCCGTTGCTTTAGTCGAAAAAAAAGATTTTGCCTTCGGCACCAGCAGTCGATCCACCAAGCTCATTCACGGAGGCTTGCGCTATCTCAAGCAGCTAGAGATCAAGCTTGTGCATGAAGTAGGCAGTGAACGAGCCACGGTTCATCGGTTGGCGCCCCACTTGGTTGTGTCGGAGCCGATGTTGCTTCCACTTGTCAAAGGAGGCACCTACGGCAAATGGGCCACGGCTTTTGGATTGTGGGTGTATGACCTACTGGCGGGAGTATCGGGTAAAGACCGGAGAGTGATGCTCGGCAAATCGCACACCCTAGAAAAAGAACCATTGCTGCGAGAAGATATCCTACTTGGGAGTGGCCGATATGCCGAATATCGTACCGATGACGCCCGCCTTACCCTCGAAAATATCAAGGCTGCCATCCAGCACGGGGCGCTTGTGGCAAATTATGTGGAAGCAACAGGATTCCATTACGGAGAAAATCAAAAAATTACTGGTGTGACAGCACATGACACACTGGGCGGAAAGTCGCTGGACATTCGGGCCAAGCTGGTGATCAATGCAGCCGGACCTTGGGTAGATGAGCTTCGACAGAAGAATCAATCGATGAATCAGAAACGTCTTTTTCTTACCAAGGGGGTTCACATTGTCTTTCCAAAAGAGCGGTTCCCGCTCCGTCAGAGCATCTATTTCGATGTGCCAGATGGCCGGATGATTTTTGCGATTCCACGCGGTAAAGTCACCTACGTAGGAACGACCGACACCGAATACAAAGCAGACAAAGATCGGCCATTGACCTATCTCGACGATGTGACTTACTTAATAGATGCTTCAAATCGTCTCTTTCCTTCGATTAAACTTCGGGTGGAGGATGTGGTGTCGAGCTGGGCCGGGCTTCGCCCACTGATCTTTGAAGAAGGAAAAAGTGCCTCAGAAATTTCGCGCAAGGATGAGATTTTTTTGTCGGACACGGGACTCATTTCTATTGCTGGAGGTAAGCTGACGGGCTATCGTAAAATGGCCGAAAAGGTGGTCGATGTGGCAGCCAAACATATTCAGGCGCATTCCAATCAGCGATTTACCTCCTGCCTGACCAAGAAAATACCGCTAGGAGGATTGGCGTTTGATCGTGGAGCCGTCTCCGTAGATGCATATCGAGATCAGCTTCGCGAAGAACTGAGTGCAGTGGGACTGGAAGCCTATCAGGCTTGGTATCTGGTTCATCTCTACGGTCGGCAAAGCGATCAAATCTTGGATTACTTCCGGCAAGGGAAGGATCTGTCGGAACGAGGATTGATACTGGCTGAACTAGCCTATGGCTTGGAGGAGGAAATGGTTCACACCTTGACGGATTTTTTTGTTCGCAGGACAGGCCGCCTCTACTTCGACATTGAGTCGGTGAGAACATATGCCGAGGAGGTCGCTGCTGCGATGGCCGATCACTTTGGGTGGAGCGAATCGCGAATTTCCTTTGAACTGCAAAGCTTACATCAAGAAATGGAAGATGTGTCTGTGTTTAGGCCCAATCCGGAGGCGGTTTCGGTGATGTAGGCTTGCCAGCATTAGTCTTTCGGCCACTCGTTGCATTTTTCCTGACTTTGTCCTTCGATTCTACTACTTTTAC
Organism: Bacteroidota bacterium; assembly: GCA_036835375.1. Lineage (GTDB taxonomy): Bacteria > Bacteroidota > Bacteroidia > J057 > J057 > JANQTF01. The sequence continues at coordinate 3,884 of DAITMB010000143.1, read as the reverse complement.
CCGGCTCGTGAAGCGATTGGCAGCACGAAGCCCCGTCACTTTTTTGACGAAAAAACAGCTTTTGTTGCATAAGCGCAGAAGCGAGTTACATGGAAGATTCTCATAAGATGGAGCGCAATCTGGCGGATTTGTGTCTTTGATTTAAAATCTTTTAGGACTTCACTATCCACTTACCACTCATGACGCAAGTTCCTTATCTACAGCAGAAAGTAGAGTATTTTCCTGGACGGGTGACCCGTTGGCGAGAAGAGTTCCCTCAAGTATATCGATTTGATTGCGACAACCATGTATCGCTCCGGATGCACATGTTGGGCGACGATTTGATCCGCTTTCGCTTTGCTACACAACCCGTGTTCGAGAGCGATTTTTCCTATGCAATCTTACCTGAATTCGAGCAGGAAGAGGTAAAAGTAAAAATCATTGAGCGGGAGAGTTTTTTCCGAATCCAGACGTCCAAGCTTGAGATTCGCCTCGACAAACAAGGGCTTCGCTGCAAAATATACGATCGCAAAGGTTTTTTGCTCTGTGAAGATGAGAAGGGCTTTCACTGGGAAAAAGACCGCCACGGAAGCGACATCGTGCAAATGAGCAAGCGCGTGCAAAAAGACGAGGTTTATTACGGGCTGGGGGACAAGAGTTGCCATCTCAACCTGCGTGGCACGCGGAAGCAGCAGTGGGTCACGGATTCTTTCGGCTATCACCAAGAGAGCGATCCGCTGTACCGGGCGATCCCATTCTATTACGGATTGCACGGGGGGTTGGGCTATGGGATTTTTTTCGACAATAGTTTTCAGACTTTTTTTGACTTCGCCAAAGAGCGGCCCGATGCTTCGAGCTTTTGGGCGCATGGGGGCGAGATGAATTACTATTTCTTCTTCGGGCCTGAGTTAATGCGGGTAGCTGAGCGCTATACCGATCTCACAGGGAGGCCTGAATTACCGCCGCAGTGGGCGCTGGGCTTTCACCAGTGCAAGTGGAGCTACTATCCGGAAGCCGAGGTGAGGCGAATCGCGGATGAATTTCGCACTCGCCGCATACCTTGCGATGCCATCTATCTCGACATCGACTACATGGACGGCTATCGCTGCTTTACGTGGGACAAAGCGCTGTTTCCAGATCCTGCTGGTATGATTGCTTCCCTTCAGCAGGATGGATTTCAGACAGTAGTCATGATTGATCCGGGCATCAAGTATGATCCAAGCTACTTTGTGTTTCAAGAAGGGATGGAGATCGACGCCTTCTGCCGTAGATCTGATGGCCCGCTAATGATCGGCGACGTGTGGCCAGGGCCTTGTGTGTGGCCAGATTTTACCCGCCCGGATGTGCGCGAATGGTGGTCGGGATTGTATCGGGATCTGGTGAGAAAGATGGGCGTCGCTGGATTTTGGAATGACATGAACGAGCCAGCTGTTTTTAAATCCGAGACAAAGACCTTCCCCGACGATGTGCGTCACGACTACGATGGCCACCCGTGTAGCCACCGAAAGGCTCACAATGTGTATGGAATGCAGATGACGCGCTCTTCGCTGGATGGTATCAAGCGCTATGCTTATCCCAAGCGGCCTTTTTTGATCACTAGGGCCACGTATTCTGGGGGGCAGCGCTTTGCCTCCGCATGGACCGGCGACAACAATGCGACGTGGGATCATCTCTTGCTGGCCAGCACGCAGTGCCAGCGCATGGCAATATCAGGGTTTTCGCACATCGGGACCGACATCGGTGGGTTCAATGGCATGCCCGATGGCGAATTATTCGTTCGCTGGCTCCAACTCGGGATTTTTCACCCCCTCATGCGGGTCCATTCCATCGGCTACAACGACGCAGGGGATGACACCATTGACACCCAGACCGTCGCATCTAACATGGAGAGGGAGCGCCGGGATCAAGAGCCTTGGTCATTTGGGGAGGAATTTACCCCCTACGCCAAGGCCGCTATTGAGCTTCGTTATCGACTTTTGCCCTACCTCTACACGGCCTTTTGGCAGTATGTTCAGAAAGGGACACCGCTCCTTCGGCCACTCTCTTTCCTTGACCAGCAAGATGTCGATACCCTGCATCGCCAAGAAGAATTCGGAGTGGGAGACAGCCTGTTGGTGTGTCCTGTTTCAAAACCTGGGGTGCAAGGACGCTATTTGTATTTACCTCAAGGGCTGTGGTATGACTTTCATTCAGATGAAGTGATGAAAGGAGGGCACGAAGTATGGGCAGATGTGTCGCTGGGAGATATTCCGCTTTATGTCAAAGCAGGGTCTGTGTTGCCGCTGGGACCTGTGATGCAATACACTCGGGAAAAACGCATTCACACCCTAGACCTTCATGTGTACTATAAAAATGGCCACCAAGAGAGTGTCTTGTACACCGATGCAGGGGAAGGCTACGATTATGAAAACGGTGGCTTTCGCCTCCATTCCTTCTCAGTAAATGGCAGTGTTCAGGGCTTTTCCTTGAGTCAACGTCAATCAGGTCAGTTCGAGCCTGATTATCAGCACTATCGCATTGTCCTTCACGGCCTCCCTTTTGTTCCTAAGGAGTGCCTCGTGGATAGTGATGTCACGGAGGTACAATACACCAGCGGGACAATTGAAATTCTCATCGAACGGGATTTTCGAAGGATCGACTTGCGGTAAGTCAGATGAGCGTAGAGGAATTTACCCCTGTTTTTTTCTCTACCTTCACATGAGAAAAACCAACCATGCAACTCGCCCGCTATTTCAACACCTCCGGACCCAACATTCCCTCGCAGCACTACACGCTGATGCGGCCCGATTTGGTAGCCAAAGGGCAGCTCATGGTGCATCGCGACCGCTACTTCACCATTTGGGCACCGAGACAGACGGGAAAGAGCACCTATTTTAGACTTTTGGCGGAGGAGTTGATCCAGGGTGGCCATAGCGTGATGCAGATCAACCTGGAGAATTTTCTGAATACTACGCTGGAAGAACTGATGGTGTATGTTCAGCGGGAAGCTGCCGCTCAGTGGCAAATTGAATTGCCGATTTTCACCTCTTTCGCGAACCTTTTCAATGGCATCAGTGAAATCAAAGATCGCCGCCTGGTCTTGATCATCGACGAGATCGAGGGCCTGAATCAGGAATTGTTTGGGCAATTTCTGCACACCATCCGCAACCTCTACCACTCGCGGCAGGCTCACGGCCTCAAAAGCGTGATTCTGGTGGGAGTGAGCAACATCGTAGGCGTGGTGCAGGACAATGCCAGCCCATTCAACATTGCCGACAACCTCCACATTCCCTATTTCACCGATTCCGAAACCCGCGAATTGCTGGGGCAGCACGAGGCGGAAACGGGCCAGCTCTTTGACGATACAGTCAAGGAAAAAATCTCGCACATCACCGCCAATCAGCCGGGTCTGGTCAACGGCTTTGCCTTCCAACTCGTGGAGCGCCACCCCGAGAAGTCCCGCCTTGAGCTGGAAGACTACTTGAGAGTGGAAGACTGGTACATTCGCAAGGCCATCGACAAAAATATCTCTAACATCCTCAACAAGGCCAAGCAATACCGGACTTTTGTCGAAAAACTACTTTTCATGGATGACCCGGTGCCTTTTCGCATCAACGACGAAGCCACCAAATTTCTCCATACCAACGGGTTGCTGACAGACGACGGGAAAGGCAACATCACCTTTTGGGTGCCGCTCTACAAAAAGGCCCTATTGGACGCGTTTTACCCTTTCACCAATGGAGAAGGAAGGCGAATTGCGCAATCCCTGGCCCCTTGGCAACATTTTCTGCCCGATGGTCGGCTGGACATGGGCCAGGTCATCGCCGATTATCAAGCCTACGTGATGCGTCGTAGCTTCAAGTATTTCCGGGAAAAAGACGAAAACGGCCAATATGTCTCGATCAAAGAAGCGGCGCTGATGTACA
>DAITMB010000142.1:0-11538 GCA_036835375.1 Bacteroidota bacterium | reverse complement strand
AATGAAGCGGTAGCGCTGCACATTCGATATGAAGGAAAACCCGCCAATATCGCGGGGCAAGGGCCTGTTCAGTGGAAAAAAGACAAGCTAGACCGCTCCTACGTGGGTTCCGTGACACAGGGCATTGGGCCGCAGTACATGATGCCCTGCAAAGACCTGCTGATCGACGAGCCGGATAGCTGTTTTATCCGAGTGAGTTCGGCGACCAATCAGGTGGTGGCAGCCAATGGCCGCCTGATGGAAATCAGCCCCAGCGAGCTGGGCGATGTGTATCATTTTGCCCTTCGCAACCCGATCAATGTGTATGGATTGTCCTTCAACATTGGCTCTTTCGTGAGTTTGCAACTCCCCTACACGGATGTGGAAGGGACCCCTCGGAATATCGAGGTGGTGGCGCTGGACTATGACAGCGCCGAGGCGGCGAGTCATTATGCGCAGGCCATTCCGGTCATGGCAAGTCTGGAGAAAAGGTGGGGCCTTTTTCCGTGGTGGGAAGATGGCTGCAAAATCGTTCAGTCAACCTTCTCGGCCATGGAACACCAATCGGCGATCTCCATGGGACCCGGCTTTCGCAACAGCTCGAAGGAAATCGAATATAACCTCACCCTCGTTCATGAACTTTCGCATGAGTGGTGGGGCAACCTCCTCACTGCCTCTGACTATGCCGATGCCTGGCTCCACGAAGGCTTTGCCACCTACAATGAGATGTTGTTTGTGGAAGAACAATATGGTGTAGACCTGCATGACAAGCTTTTAGCTCGCGCTATGGCCATCACTGCCAACAAACGGGCAGTGCAAAAAACTCCCGGCGTGCGCTACAATAGCTGGGCCAACCGCAAAGACACCGACATTTATTACAAGGGTGCTCTGATCCTCCACACGATTCGAAGGCAGATGGGGGATGATGAGGCATTTTTTACCGCACTCAACCAGGCGCTACGGACCTACAACCGGGGGCATTGGTCCACAGATTCGCTGATTATGATGGTGAATGCGCACGCGAAGCAAGACTTCCGCAAGCTCATCATGTATTACCTGACCGAGCTCAGCATTCCGGAATTGGAGCTGAGGCGTGGTCAGGACGCAGCGGGGAATGACTACCGTGAATATCGCTGGGCTGCTGACCCGGGGTTCCCGTTTCAGGTATTTGCGACAGTGGGCGAGGAACCCGTTACGCTTTTGCCAAATGCTTCCTGGCAGAGAATCATGGTGCCCGAGGGGGCAGAATTGAGCCTCAACCTCCTGGACAGCGGCTATCTGAAGGTAACCGTGGAGGAGAAGTAGAAGCAGGGCACCTAGGAGGAAAGGGGAAGAGTTCAACACGGAGGCACTAAGGGCACAGAGATTCACAGAGGTGGAAATGGTTGAGCTGGGGAATGGTTGAATGAGGGAGACATATCGTTTTTTCACTGCAATGGCGCTAAGGAAGACGCCAAGGAAGAAATGGTTGAATGGTAGAGTTGGGGAATGGTTGAATGGAAAAGCAAGAATTTAACCCTTATCTCTCATACCCATATACCCTTCCCCAACCTCTTCTTCTCCGTGAATCTCCATTGCTCCGTATCTCCGTGTGAAGAAGGAGCGGAAGACAGATCGTTACGCTGAACCAGCGAAAAGTGGACATATGACATAGATGCAAGGGTCATTTTGTCGTTCGTTGCAGGCACCATTCAGAACGATCAGGGGATCAATGGCGTAATAAGCTGATAGGTTTACACAGGCAACATTGACAGATTTTCGTATCATTCGAACCATTCGCATCAAAAAAACTGTATCTTAGAATTATCAACCTTAAAGCAGCCACTATGTCCTATCGAATCTCCATAGAATTTCCTTCACAGCGCGATTTCCGCCCGGTACAATTGCTGCTCGATCGCCTGGGGGTATCCTATCGGCGCGAGGGATCGACTGTGGAGCCTGCTGCTTCCTGGCTCGCCGAATTAGGACTGGCAAAGGAGCCTGAATCGATGTCTTACGAAGCCCATTTGACCAATCGCTTAGAACCGGTTGAAGGTGAGACAAAGCCTATCACAAAGCCGCCATACGGAGCCTGGGAAAAAGAAGAGGAATCCTTGGAAGACCTCTTAGGCATGCTCACTTCGTGATGCGGATTTCCCATGCCGAGACGCTACCTGCTCGATACCAACATCATGTTACTGCTCATCAAGCGGGCCTCCTTCGGCGCTGATTTCGAACAGACTTACCGCTCGCAGCCCGATGTTTTCTTGGGCTATAGCTATGCCACATTAGGGGAACTGGACTCGCTTACTCGCCAGAATCAATGGGGACCGCGGCGTTTGGGCGAATTGGTTCAGTTGCTGCGTAGCTTTCAGATGGTACCGCTAACAGGGCAATCATTGATTGAGCAATATGGGAAAGTCGATGCTTACAGCCAGGGAAGGTTAGTCGAACATCCTCTACCGCCTGGACTTTCAGCGCGTAATATGGGCAAGAATGATCTTTGGATTGCGGCCACTGCTGCCACGTTGGGCGCGACACTGATCACCACTGACCGGGATTTCGATCATCTAAGCCCGACTTTTTTTGCCATAGAATGGGTAGATATCAGGGCTTATTGAAATGGGCTCGGATTGTGTCCAAAAGAGAGACTGCGCAGTAGGCAAACTTATCAAATGATAAGTGTACAGAACAAAAATAGCTTGGGTTAGGCATAAAGTGCTTCAGTTCGTAGATTCTTTGCTTGATTCAGGTCCAACTTACCCTTGGCCTATATGATTTAGTGGAATGACCAACTTGGTAGGTGGCAGTCGCTCTGCGCCTGCTGATGCAACGGGTGCACGCAACTCTACCAAGGTTCGAATCGCCATCCGCTTCGACTTTTGGCCGGAAATGGCAAAATCAAGCAAAGGGCCCAGGCGCATCGTGACTGACACCTCGGTAGAAACAACAGGACCAAACGCGCCGTTCAGGCGCATCGCGACTGACACCTCGGTAGAAACAACAGGACCAAACGCGCCGTTCAGGCGCATCGCGACTGACACCTTTCTGAACCAGACGACTATGCCCTGGAAAGCTGAGTTAAGGATAAAAATTGAATGAAAATCTCCGGAGGACGAAAAGAACAGTGTTCCTCACTTGAGGTGAGGGGAGTCATCACGGGTCTGATGGTGACAGAATGAAACCGATCATCCAATAGGCCGACCTAATACAAATTTATTATGTTCGAATTTTTCGCCGTTCGCTTAATTTTCCTCTTATGAGTCATTCCCTTTTCTTATCAACCAGCCTTTTTTAAATTAAATTCAATATTCTAGACGTGAGCTACTCTCCCTCCCAAAAAAAAAGGTCGCAACAATATAATTGCTGCGACCTCAAGCCAACTAGTCAAAAAGATACCAAAACCCTCTATTCATTGGTCCGCATATCCCGGATTCTGGATCAGGTTGGGATTTGCTCGCAACTCATCCACTGGGATAGGTAACAGCATTTTGTAGGTATCGTTGACATCAAGCTCAATCCGGCTCAGCGTTAGCTCTGCGCCGTTGCGCTTCATGTGAAACCAGTATTGCCCTTCCATGTAAAGCTCTTTGTGCACTTCATCCATAATGGTATTGATCAATTGATCCTGCGTGGTGAAGTCATCCGGTGACGCAGGGGATGCCTTGGCGCGTTCGCGTACTTGGTTGAGGAGTTCGACCGCTTCCGTTTTGTTGCCCTCAAAATCTACCACCGTAAGGGCTTCAGCGAGTGTCAAGAGCAGGTCTGCATATCTCAAGTAGTAGAACGGGTGATTGTCGCGGTTGTCCCCTACGAGCCCTTGCATATACTTTTCGAGGTAATTTTCCCGAAAGCCCTTGAGAATGGTAGCATCCCTCCTCACGTCTGATTCCTCATAAAACGCATACATTTCATCAGTAGGGCGCCACCAAGTCTGAGCTGTGGTAGAATAATGGCCCAATTTGGTCCCGCCGCCATCCCAGGCACCAGAGAACATCACAGGCCAGATTCCTTCTGGATTCACTCGAAAATCGGGGTTAAATACATTTTTCCAGTCTGGGAGCAGGCTAAAGCGTCCACTGGTGATGATTTCACGCATCAGACGAATCGCTTCCGGATAGTTTCGAAGCGATGTAGGAGCTGACATATACACTTCGGCGAGCATTCCCATGGCAGCCCATTTGGTGAGACGACCATACTCAATTTTGGTAGGATCATCGGAGAGCAGGCCACCCACATGATCTTCGAGCAGATGTTCGATGGCAAATCGGAATTCATCGATGATAAATTGATAGACCTCCTCCTCCGTACGGCGAGCGGGGTACCAGTCGTCCATGTTCTCTTCTGTGGTGATAGGAACGCCCCCATACCACCTCACCAATCGGAAGTATTGGTAAGCACGAAAAGTCCTTGCCTCAGCCTCGGCTTCCAACTCGCGCTCAGGATAGCGGTACACGGCGTTAAACTCTCTGCTGTCCCTCAAGAATTGGTTGCATCGCAGAATGATCGCATAAGGATAGCGCCAAAGTTCACGCGTGGTTTCTCCATCTACCGTGTACTGCCCCGAAAGCACTGCTTGGAAAGCAGTAGCGGCTACACTCAGTCCCATGCCCATGTTGCCGTATTGATCAATGGAATAGAGAAACAGCCTCAACATCTGTTGATCGAGGTAGCAAGCCAGTAGGGCTTCCTCCGTCCCAATCGCTGACGCATATTGGTTGTTCGGGGTCTGCACCCCCAGTGGCAACTGACTGAGCTGATCTTCACAACTAACCCAGCAAAGGCTGCAAAGAAGGAGAAGGATAGGAAGGATATTTTTCATCGTAGAGAGAAGTTTGTCCAATTCATCAATAGATTAATGATGCCACATTTCCACTCTCAGTTAGAGTCCTAAGGTAACTCCAAAGATAAAAGAGCGAACTTGTGGATAGGTACCGTTGTCCGTAGAACCGACTTCAGGATCAAAGCCCGTGTACCTTGTCCAGGTTATCCAATTCTGCCCAGAGGCATAGACTCGAGCTACCCGCATGCCCAGTTGGCTACGCATATTGACTGGAAAGCTGTAGGAAAGCGTGACATCTTTGACCCGAAGGTAGGATCCATCTTCTACCCATCGGTCCGATATCCGACTCTGGTTTCCGTTGGGATCAAAGATGGTGGCACGGGGCATGTTGGTATTTGTATTTTCCGGGGTCCAGCGGTCCAATACAGTCACACTTTGGTTGAAGAAGTCATTCATCCCTTCAGAAAAGCTCCGAGTCTGGTTATAAATGACATTCCCTTGCACACCCTGGAAAAAAACCGTCAAGGAAAGCCCGCGATAGGTGAGGGTATTTGTGAATCCAAAGGTGATGGGCGGCGCGGCATAACCCAAGAAGACCCTGTCATCCTGTGGAGTAATCGCCGAAGGATCGGGGATTCCGTCACCGTTGGAGTCTTGTGCATCCTCAAAATTGACAAATTTAATGTCTCCAGGCTGTGCCCCTGGCTGCCGAGGAATGCCCTCTTTCAGCTGCCCGTTTTCGTCAAAATCATCTGCCTGAAAAAGCCTTTCCACTCGGTACCCATAAATTCCATTGAGGGGACCACCGGCTACTACCCAGTTGGCCCCAAGTCGATTTTCCTCCGTGCCTTCTCCAAGATTCAAGACCTGGTTGAAGTTGTAGGCGATGTTGGCATTGACACGCCAAGAAAAATTGGATTTGAACACAGGCACCCCAGATAAAAAGAGTTCGACACCTTGGTTGAGAACCTGCCCCAAATTGGCTGGGACAGAGGTAGCACCCGTACCCCAAGGCAATGGCTGATTATAGAGCAGGTCGTAAGAATTGCGCTGATAGACGTCCAAATTGGCCTCCAGTCTTCCATTCCAGCCCACAAAGTCCACCCCGACGTTGTATTCCAAGGTACTCTCCCAACGGATATTGGGATTCGGAAAATTGGGAAAGGCCAGAAAAATCCCCTCTTCATCGCCAAAAATGGGATAGCGCCCTCGAGGATTTCGGTTATAAATCGCTAAATAAGCCAGTCCGATCCCATCGTTTCCTGTGCTACCAGCGCTGGCTCTGAGCTTGAGCAATTCGACGTTTTTGGCCCCTTTCATGAAGTTCTCCTCCGATATCTTCCACCCCACGGACGCAGAAGGGAAGTAGCCCCAGCGGTTGCCCGGAGCGAAGTTTGCCGAGCCATCAGCCCTGAAATTCAGCTGCACTAAGTACTTGTTGGCGAAGCCGTAATCGACGCGGGCTACCCCTGCGAAGGCTGCCCCAGGAAAATAGAAATCGGTGGGGTTGTTGGGTGTGATCGCGTCGCGCAAGAGAATGACATTGTCATTGGTGTATCCTAGCACACTGATGCTGGTTCCTTCATTAATGGAGAACTGAGCCGTATGACCCGCCAAGACCTGTAGCGTGTGTTTGCCAAAGCTGTTGCTATACTCTAGAAAATGTTGGATGTTGGTGGAGCGGCCTAGGTTGATCGACTCGCGCCCCGTTCCCCCTTGTGTGCGTCCGATATAAGTAGAGTTGCGATCTTCAAAGCTGCGACTACGAGAAAAGTTGACGCGTCCAAACCACTCTGATCTCAAGCTAAAGCCACCAAAAAGGGCTAGCCTGGCCTTAAAATACCCATTCAGGTTGTGACCGATGCTGTTGTTTCGCTGCCCTTCGGCTAGCGCCACCGGACTGTCGATGTTGGGACGCAGGGGATTGGGGAAGAAGTACCCAGTGGCCTCATCCCTTGTCGGTAAAAATGGAGCATACTGCAACGTAGCGTTTACCACACCTCCGTTCCAGCCTAAGCCACTCTCTTGCACACCGGTCCGATCCGACATGGCATAATTAACGTTTGTATAGATTTTTAAGCGCTCAATGGGATTTGCATCCACATTCAACATGATGTTATATCGGTTGAACTGAGCAGGTTGAATGATTCCCTTGTCGCTAAGGTAGGATCCTGAGAGTCGATAGTTTAACTGCTTTGTACCACTTGCAAATGCAAGCGTGTGTTCCTCAAAACGACCCACGTTAAACATTTGCTCCTGCCAGTTTTGGTTGAACAAATTGCTCGTGTCAATGGTACTCAGAGAGAGATCATTAAAATTTGCTACGTATTCGTCTCCAAAAGAAACTGGAGTGGTGGGGAGCACTTCCTTGAGATAATTGTAGAACTGTTGTCCGTCCAATAAAGGAAGAGGCTCAGGAAAAAAGCGAAAGCCGTATTTACTGCTGAAATCAATGGTGCTGCGGCCTTCCTGCCCGCGCTTTGTGGTGATCAGAATCACGCCATTGGCTCCCTGCTTCCCAAAGATAGAGGTGGCAGAGGCATCTTTCAGCACTTCGAATGACTCAATGTCGTTGTAATTGAGGTTAGCCAACACATCAGAGCTTACCGGCGCCCCGTCCACCACCACGAGCGGATCATTGCTGGCGTTGATGGAACTTTCACCACGAATTCTGATCGTAGGAGCTTTTCCGGGAATCCCAGAGTTGACATTCACAAATACCCCTGCTGCCCGTCCGCGAATGGCCTCAGCGGCATTTACGACGGGAATTTCTGGAATGTCCTCCGTCTTGATCTTTACCACCGCCCCAGTGAGGTCAGATTTTTTCTGAGTGGAGAACCCCATTACGACAACCTCTTCCAGCGAGGTATTTTTACTCACCAAATACACAATCAGATTATCATTCGGCTGTCCATCGAAAGAAATCACATGCTCCTCATAGCCGATATAGCTAAACAGAAGCTTGAAACTACCCTCGGGAACCTCCATTTGAAAATAGCCTCCTTCGTCCGTAAAAGTCCCCTGATTGCTGCCCTGCAAGCGGATGGTTGCGGCCACAATAGGCTCCTCCGTCTGAGAATCCACCACACGCCCCTTTGCCAAAAAAACAGGACGAACGACAGGGGCAACAGCTGCGGGGCTGCGTCGCTCAGGGATCGACAGGTTCGACTCATCTTGGACTTGTGGTGCCACTTGCATCTGTCGTGAAGCGGGTTTCGCAGCCCTTGGTTTGGGGGCGCCTTCCTTGGGAAAGATCAGGTAGTTATCTTCACTTGCCTGATAAAAGGCCAGTCCGTTGGGGTCCAGAATGCGCCGCAGAATAGACTCCAGGTCATTAGGGTACATCGTCAAGACATTTCGCTTGATGACCTTTTGTACCACCTGCTCTTTAAAATACGTGAAAGTGACATCGAAGGGATCCTCCAACTCATTCAACGCCTGCTCTAGTGAGATTTCATCTTCTTGAAAAAAGTGCTGCTCCACGCCCCCTCTCAAGTTGCTGAATATGGCCATCTGAGCCCTTGCTCCCAAGGGCCAACTCAGACACATCAGCATACACAGAATACCCAAAATCCTCATTATCGAGTTCATTTTTAATGGATCATTTATAAGTTAGTTGGAAGATTAGAAGCGAGGTTGAACGACAATTCGTTGGGTAAACAACTCACTCCCCATTAGCTGCAAGGTGTACAGTCCTGCCGACAATTTCTCCAACCTGATCGTTTGTTGGGTAGTGCCAGCTGGCAGAATAAACGTCTGAACCAAGCGCCCATGAATGTCTCTGATGGTCCCCTCCCAAGCTTCGCTGCTCATGTGGGGCAACTCAAGGTGTATCACATTCGTGGCTGGATTTGGATACATCTTCCACCCCTCTTGAAATCCATCGATAGAAGTAGGGCTGGTACTGGCTTGTATCGTTGGGGTGTACTCAGTCAAGGAGTTATTTGTCGCATTGTACGACAACACCCGATAGGTGTAGGTGGTTGACGGACTTACCTGACTGTCATTAAACTGATATACATTCGCTCCGACGGTATCGACAGCGACAAAGTTCTGTCCTGTTTCTGAGCGCTGAATGATAAAACCATCTTCGTTCGTAGAAAGGTCGTCCCAGCCGAGTACAATCAAGCTGGCTGAGCCGTATTCCGCCCTCAAGTTGAAGGGTTCACGTGGCGCCCCCCCGACCCAAGCACTGTAGAGAGGAAAGACGCCACCGTAGGTGCGCGTAGAGGTCATCACTCTCCGCTCTCCATAACGAAAATGCTCGATTTGGGTAGCAAATGGCGTTGCGTGATTGCGGTAGCTCAGGGTAGCATCACTCGTGCTGTCAAGGGTGACCATCGGCAGGTCGTAATGGTTGGTGTTGCCGTAGAAAAACCCTCCCAAGAGTTCCAACTGCGAGCCGTTTCGCAGGTCGTAGAACAGGTTATCGCGCTCTGTTTTATGGCCTAGCAGCCAGATGGTGCTGTTGTCGGCCAGGATGTGGGTACTGTCCCTGAACTCAGAGTTGTTGTCCCGGCACCACACCTCGCCGTCTTTTACCACGATTTGCGTGCCGGCTGTGCTTTCAGTAAAATAGCGGGTTCCCGCAACGGTGTTTCGATAGCTGCCATCACCCCCCCGCATCGCCAGAATGTTGGGTTGCCGGTGCTCAAACATGAAGGCGTAATTTGACAAGTAATCGCTGTAAAGAAGCTCGACTAGGATGGTATCTTGATTGCTGTTTTCCACGATGAAAGCTGGCTCATTCGCACCGGGTCGAAGCCTCATCCAAGCCACTCCCATGCCCATGATGTGCTTGATATTGTTGCGCAGAATAATGGGGGCTGAAGTTTGCCAATTCGTGACATCGAGGCCATACTTGTTGTAAGAAGGCATGATATAAATGTGCTCATAGCCTGCATCTATCGCACCCTGAAACTCTGCCGTGATGTCATTGTCCCCGTTGCGATCATACAAGAGGTAGAGACTCGGGTCGCCGGGCGCAACAAAGGGCATCTCGGGCATTTCATTCACTGGTAAGTCCATGGAGTGTGTCTCCGCAGGAAAGACATATTTCACAGGGTGCGAGAGCCACTCGTCGATGGTAGCAGCGGTTTCCGCCACAGAGCCGGAGCGTACGCTTTCGTCAAAGCCCGTGGTGCTCACCCGCCGCAGGAACATATGACCTCCCTCGCGCGATACTGCAGTCTTGCCATTCCCCGTAATGTTGGCGTCGGTGATCACCGTAAAGCCTGTACTTTGTCTGGAAATCACACCCGCCGGAACGTTGTCGATCGTCAAATTCCGAAAGGTGAGGGTGTTTCCATTGTTGAGCACCCCTGCGATTCGGCTGTTGGAGACATGGATATTTTCCAAAGTGACGCCATACTGGTTGGGGGTGGAACGTATGCCGTAGTCAAATCCATCCACTTCCACATGCTTGACCATGAATGGCCCAGGCCAACGAGATAGTTCTAGCCCTGTGTGGCCTGTGGTAGGCGTCATGGCTTTGATGGCCACGTCCATGACCATACCTGAATTATTAGAATGAAATGCCAAACCTACTGCACCAGGATTGCCCGCTCCGATCTCAATGGTGAGGTGACGGATGAAGAGCCAGAAATTCTGAGCTTGAAACTGCTTGCCAAGCCCATCGATAAAAATCTGAGGGTTTTGTACATCGCCGAAGCCCGGGCTGTTGGGTGCCAGACGTATGATGGTCTGACCTTTGCCAGCACCGATGATCGCCTTACGCTTAGCCCCCATCGGAAGTGGCTTGGTCACCAGATAGGTTCCTGGCGGTAAATAAACTGGCACTCGACCACCCGATTCTCCATCGGTGTAGCTGGTGGAATCTCCTCGAAACGCCTCGATCAGTGCCTGGGTATCATCAGTGATTCCATCGCCTACAGCACCAAAGTCAGTTTTGACGTTGTACATGCCTGAGCTATCTGGCGGCACGAATTCGTACGCAACCGACTGTGCCGAGACCATCTGCCAAGAAAGAGATCCGAAGGTTGCCAACAAGGCCACAAGGATATTCAATGTATTACGAGGCATTTTTTGAAAAATTAAGAGGTCAGTGGCTCAAGTAAACACGTCATCGGAGTCGAATCTTGGCCAAACTAAAGAGTGCATTCACGCGAAGGAACAGCACCTAGACCCTACCATTGAAAAAAAAAGTTTTGAGGACTCCGCCATTGGCGGAAATCCCCAAAACCACTTATCCTTACCGATCAATTCTCACCTTTTGAGTGACCTGATGGTTCTTGCTCCGTACTTGGACCAGATACAGACCAGCAGGCAGATCTTCTACCGACATTTCTGCTGTACCTTGGAGGGTAGCCTGCTTCAGCACACGACCCTGAAGGTCAATGAGCGTTACCTGAGACTCCTCAGGATGATCCAAGCTCAACACCAAGTGGTCCTGAGCAGGATTGGGATACACCTTGAGCTCAGACAAGAATCCAGCATCAATTGACGAAACGGCATGTTCAGCATACTGATTAGCAATCTCTAGCTCTGTCAGGCTGTAGTTCCAAAACTTCAACTTCGCCATGTGGCCGCTGAAGAAGTTCCTCACACCTGGGTCATAGGTATCTCCCAGATATTCGATGGGGCCGTAGGCAGGGTTAAATAGCGCACCGATTTCTGCATCGCGATCAAATTGGTTCACGTCCCAAAGCGTCGGGTATGGATACGGCTTTTCATCATCGGCCTTGTCAGAGTTGGCCACTAGCACGCCATCCACATAGAGCTGGGTGAAGGGCTCGTCAAACACGTAGGCGATGTGGTGCCACTCGGTGCTGCTCAGG
>DAITMB010000141.1:0-11627 GCA_036835375.1 Bacteroidota bacterium | reverse complement strand
ACTCAGTGCGGGTGCTCAAGACAGGCAGTGCGGGCGCTCAGCGACCGCAAAACTCTCAAAGTCTCGCTTCTAACAGTCTCTCTTCTCAACATCTCAACATCTCACATCTCGCCTCTCATCATCTCCACCAACCTCCCATCAATCCGCAATTCAGAAAATCCGAAAGCCTCGCAAATCCAGGACATGGTCGCTGCTTGATAAAAAAAGACGTGGGTAGGATCTGTCTGATAATACCACTTCCCGAAATTGATGCTTTCGTCGTAGAGGTGAGTCATGCAGTAGAGGCGGCCCTGCGGCTTGAGCATCCGATGAAGCAGGGAAAATTCACGGGCGGGCTCGTGAAAGTGCTCGATCACTTCGCAACAGACAATGTAGTCGTAGGTCTTTTCGAGGAGAGCTGGGACAGGACAGAAAAAGGGATCGTAGGGATGAATGTGAAATCCGTGGTCGATGAGCACTTTGGAAATCACAGGGCCCGTGCCCGCCCCGAAATCTAGCCCCTCGTGTTCGGGGCCAAAATCCCGCAGGACCGCCTGGGTAATGGGCGACACAAAGTGTTGGTAGCGAGGGTCTTCGACATCATTCTGATGCTGCTCATAGGTGTAGCGTTCCAGCGCCGGAGAAGGCAGATATTCCCGCGCCCGAAAAATTCCCCTGCATTGCTCACATCGGTAAAACCGATTCTCCTCCCATCCCTTGCCTTGTCCTTGACACAAAGGGCATGGCGAACTGTGATTCCCTGCGGGATATGGAGCAGATTCGGTAGCTTGTGACATAGGACGGATGACAGATTGCTGGTGACCTCAGGAAAATTCCGTGTCAGTTGCTGGATGCTCAAGTTACAGCTATTGCGCGAAAAGTACCTTTTTACGACCAAGCCATGCTATCCGCAAGTTACACTTGCTGAGCCTACTTCACCGCTACGCGTAGCTCCTGCTTTCCAAGGCCATCGGCAGAAATACTGAGGCGGATGTCGCCAGCCTGGAGACCCGACCGGAGGATGATCATGGCTTTTCCGTAGAAAAGGGGAACGACCTCACCCTGAAAGGCGTGAAAAGATTGAGGATTGCCATTGCCCAATCCGGCAAGGATGCCAGCTCCCGACACCTGCACTTGGAGCATGTGGTCGGCGAGTGGTGCCAATCGGCCTTCGCGGTCGCGCGCCTCCACAAGCACGTAGGAAAGGTCCATGCCATCAGCAGAAATCACTTGCCGATCTGCGCTGAGGACCAATTGCGTCGCCGGGCCAGCAGTGATCATGCGCTGTGTGCCGATTTCTTTCCCTTCCTTGTAAGCCACCACGCGCAATTCGCCAGGTTGGTACAGCACCTCATTCCACATGAGGCGAAAGCGTTTCACCGACTCCTGGGCCTTCGGCTCCTTGCAGCGCATACCCTGCGACACGCCGTTGAGAAACAGTTCTGCACAGTCGCCATTGGTGTACACAAACACGGGCACAGGTTGCCCTACGCGATCAGGCCAATTCCAGTGAGGCAATATGTGGATCGTCGTTTCAGCTTGGTTCCAATAACTTTTGTAAAGGTAAAAACGGTCTTTGGGAATGCCCACAAGGTCCACGGCTCCGAAATACGAGCTGCGAGAAGCCTCGCGGTCGGTCATGCCCAATTTTTTGACCGCCTGATTGGTGTAAGGCTCTGGCTCACCCAGATAGTCGAAGCCTGTCCAGACAAATTCTCCCGCGAGGTAGGACTCTTCCTGCTGCCACATAAAATCATCGTCGGCAATCTCGGCCCAATAGGGTGCATGGAGGTCGTAGGAACTGACTTGTAGGGATCGCGTCGTCGCAGTTTTGTCAGTAGGAAGCGGGAATTCATAAAATCCGCGCGTGCTGAGCGTAGAAGCTGATTCGCTGATGATCACCGCTTTGTTGGGTTCCATCTGTCGAGCGAGGCGGTAGCGACGGTCATAGTTCCAGCTATGCACGTCATAATAATCAAAGTGACGGCCTGCGGCACTGGCCCAACTGTCATTGACCAGCGTAGTGGGGCGAGAGGGGTCGTATTTGTTTACATAATTCAGCATCGTGTGAAGGCGGTGAAACCCACTGTTGATGTTCCATTGCACATCCCCGATTTCATTGCCTACACTCCACAGGACGATGGAGGGGTGGTTGCGATCTCTCACCACGAAGTTGCGGATGTTTCGGTGGGCAAATTCCTCAAAATCCGTGTCGTCGGTGATATCAGCTTTTTGGTCGTATTTGTCAAAAATCTCATCCATCACCACGAAGCCCATGCGGTCGCAGAGTTCTAGCAGTTCTGGCGCAGCCACGTTGTGACTGTTGCGAATGGCATTCACACCCATGTCGCGCATCATTTGAAGCTGTCGCTCCATGGCGCGGGGATAAAAGGCAGCCCCAAGTGGGCCGTGATCGTGGTGCAGGTTCACGCCCTTGAGTTGCACCCGGCGATCATTGAGAAAAAATCCGTGATCGGGGTCAAATCGAAAGGTCCGAATGCCAAATTCAGTTTCTACTTCATCGGTAGATGTTTCGCCCACAGATAGCGTGGTGCGAACCCGGTAAAGTGTGGGATGCTCGATGTCCCAGCGGGTGGGGTTGTGAAGGACAAGGTTGACTTCAAAGTCTTTGGATTGGCCAGCGGCCAGGAATCCCTGGGTCTTGTCAGAAGCGACCACTTCGCCCTGCGGATTGAGGATCTCGTGCAGCAGCCGAAGGGTGTCTCCGCTATTGGCTGCATTGCGGAGCGTGGTTCTCACCCGCACATCGGCGTAGTGGGGTTTCACGATGGGGGTTGTCACGTGGATGCCCCACATATCGACGTGGTGCGGCGCTACCACGACCATCTGCACCTTGCGATAGATTCCCGCACCGGGATACCAGCGACTATCGTGCTCGCGGGTGTCGGCATGGACCGCGAGAAGATTATTTCCTCCCGGATTGAGCAGCTGGGTGATATCGAGCACAAAAGAATTGTAGCCGTAATCCCATTTACCTGCCAATTCACCATTCACAAATACCTCTGGAAAAGCCATGACGCCATCGAAGACCAAATACACCGATTTGCCTGCGTAGTTGGCAGGGATGTCGAGTGGCAAACGATACCAGCCTTCGCCTTTCCACGGAAGTTTTCCTGTGTTGCCGTCGCCATTCACTTCAAATGGTCCGGCAATCGCCCAGTCATGCGGCACCGAGACCGATTGCCATTCGCTGTCATCGAAGTTGGGGGATTCGGCACCTTCGTTGGCACCCAGAGAAAAAGTCCAGCCCTGCGACAAGGTGACCGTGGTCCGTGGCTGGGCCCAGCTGGCAACGCTGAAAATTAACAAGGGAGTGAGGATCAGCCAAGAGAGCTGCCCTTTGACAAAGCTGAATGACATAGACATGATCAATGTATCTCCTTGGGGAATCCAGATTTGTCGGACAACCAGGAGAAAAGGCAAATGAAATGAAAAAACCGGAGGGAACGAGTTGGGGAGCGTTCCGGCTGTTGCTCATTCCCTCCAGGAATGTGTTGATCGGCAGGACATTATTGCCCGCTGTAATAACTCATGCCCTTGGTGGCCATGCGAGCATGGTTGAACAAGGTAGAATTGTCCCAGTGGGATCCTTGCCCCCATTGTGTGCGACAAGAGGTGGAGATCCAAGCTGGTTCCCAGTACACCAAGCCTTCTCCGCCGCCATCGCTGATTCTTTTTTCGAGGGCTTTGAGGAAGCCAAGCTGGCCGTCCTCCGTGGCAGGATATCCGGTCACCAAGGCATCTCCGCCGAGGATGTTATTGGCGTTATCCGCGTTGTCGAGCGTGAAGGGGTAAGCGGTCTCCACGACCATCACCCGCTTGTTGTAGGTGGTCTTGAGGGTATTGATGGCCTGGGGGAGGTTGTCGAGGGTATAATCAGACCAGATCGGATAGTAGGAGATGGCGATCCAATCGTAGTTGGTGAGGCCGTTTTGTGTCGCAGCTTCAAACCACCAAAGCGCGTTTTCGGGCTGGGCAATGTGGAGCATGACCTCAATGTCTTCGCCGAAGTCTTTGGAGGCGTCACGCACCGCGCTGAGGCCACGGTTGAGCAGATTAGCATTTCGGGGCCAATTGATGCCGCTGTAGCTTCTTCCGGGGTCTTGCAAAATTTCGCGGTTTGTTTCGTTGCCTACCTGCACATATTCTGGGAGCAGCCCTTTGGCGTGGAGGTTTTTGAGAATGCGGTAAGTATAGTTGTAAACCGAATCACCCAGAAGCGCCACGTTGCCCACCACGCCCAGCCATGCTGCGGGCACCACTTGCTTAGCAGGATCCGTCCAATCATCGGAGTAGTGAAAATCGAGCAACACCTTCATTCCTTCCGCCTTGGCGCGCTCGATGGTGAGGGTCACGTCCGCTTCGTTAGAGAATTCAGTCCAATCGGGATTGTGCCAAATGCGCACCCGCACGAGGTCCGTACCAGCATCCGCAAAGATGCTGTAGGGATCTTGTTGCTGCCCTGATTCATTGAAATAAGTCCCGCCGCAGGAGAGCATTTCGTTGACATAAGACAGATCGGCTCCGCGGATAAATGTGCTAGCTACCGGCTCCTGTGGCTCCGGCTCAGGCTTTTCTTTGCCAGGGTCGGGCGTCAACTGGCAAGCAGCAGCCAGCCAGGAGAACACAAGGCTCAGCAAAATGATTCGTGCATGCATATCGAATGTATATTAGAAATGGAACTTCGGAAGGGGAATACAAATGAGTTTGCAGGAGCGTGAAGGACATCTCCCTGTGTGGCGACGGAAACTCGCCCTTTGTGGAAATTGGGAAAAAAGAGAGGGGCGGGACTCACCTTAGCTAGACAGCCCGTTGAGTTCCGCCCCTACCCCATGTTGTTTCACAGCGAGAACTTGCTAGTTCACTGTAATGGCTTTGTCTTTGTTGTTGACTCTCACGGTCACGGTCCCGGGTGTACCGATGAACCTGAAGTTGCTATCGCCATCAACCGCATTCTCAAAGCTCGCATCAATGGTGTAGCCTTCGCCTTCATAATAGGGGTAATTCAAGCCTGAGCCCCAGTCGTCTCGTACCGTGAAAAAGCGGAAGGCCTCATTGGCAATAGCAAATGTTGCCTCGTACACGTCCACGTCAACTTCCACAGCTTCCGTAGGCGCACCCCAATCCCAGCCGCCTGGTGTCGCTGCACCTACCAACCACAGCGAACTTGTAGCGCTCAGCGTGATGGTCTTGGCATTGTCATCGACGACCAAGAGGTAGATTCCTGGCGTGCCGATGAAGCGGAAGTTGAGGTCTCCGTCAGCAGCATTTTCAAACAACGGATCAATGGTGTAGCCTTCCCCTTCATAGTAAGGGTAGTTCAATCCGGAAGCCCAGTCGCCCTCTGTGGTGAAGAAGCGGAAGGTCTCGTTGGTCAGCTTGATTTTGGCAGAGAAGACATCGTTTTCGCAAGCAAACACGATGGGGGTGTTCCAGCCCCAACCAGCATCCACAGCAGCAGCACCTACCACATAGATGGGGTCACAGCCACCGCCGGTGAGTTGGCGCTCCAGCACACGGATGTTGATTCCCACGGGGGTAGAATAGATGATCATGCTGTTGCCAGTGCCAGCCCCTGGATATGCTTTCAGGCGGAGGTACACCAAGCCAGTGTTGTTAGGATTGCCAGATGGGTCGGTCGTGGTGGGATCGTCGTCGAGACCAAGTGCCTCAGCAAATTCCAGCAACTGCTCCACGGTCACGGCCAGGTTGGTAGCGCTGGTAGAGCCCATCAACACAGAGTCTTGAAAGTCTTCGGTGATGGATCCTTGCAGTTCATACGTGACATTGGTTGGCACGTCAAAATCTGCTGCCTCCCATACAAAGCGTTCGGCGACATTTTCGCTGGTTTCTTCCGAAAGCAAATACACATCCGCCAAAGAATTGGTGAACATGATCCCATCGGGATCTGGCTTCGCCACAAAGATCAACTCGTTCTTCTCCTCACAAGCTGGGAAAAAGAAAACAGTGCTCAGCATGAGCAATGGTAAGAGAAACTTTTTCATCTGTTCTATGAATTGGAAATAAAGTGAGTCAAAAAGGAAAGGAGTCAGGCCTCCTGAATGGCCCCTGGCTGATCAATAACCAGGATTTTGGACAAGGTTAGGGTTAGCTGCGAGGCTCTCGCTGGGAATGGGAAAAAGATTTCTGAAATCATTGATCGCGATGCCATTCGCGGCATTGCCTTTCCACTGCCAGTTGTAGCGATTGCCCGCAAATCGGTCGAAGCGGACAAGATCCTGCCTCCGATGAGATTCCCAGTGAAGCTCCACGAGGCGCTCATCAAGGATCAAGTCAAGGTCCAGCGAAGACACCGTGTTGGGGTTGTTAGCCCGTGTGCGTAATGCGTTGAACAGCTCCACTGCACGCGCTTGCGATCCGCCACCACCTCTCAAATTCGCTTCTGCATACATCAGGTGCACATCTGCCAATCGGAACATAGGGAAGTCGGTATCGACAAGTTCCAGCGCTTGTCCGCGCGTACCATCGGAGATCTTGTTGGACCATTTTCCAATGATATAGCCCGTCTCACGGTCAGAGATGTTGGATAAATCCATGGTTCTGTTATCCGTGATCAAGGTGTTGCGATCATCCTGATCATAAGTCCCATTCAGGAAAATTTCCGAAAACTCCTTGGGGACTCGCAAAGCGCCTCCCCATCCGCCGGCGTTCACGCCGAAGTCTTCTCCATTCGACTCCTGCGATCCCACTTGACCATTGATCATGAGGGTCGTAGGACCGTAGTTCTGGGTCACGATACCGTCAGACAGCACGGGGAAAATGATCTCATCGGCTGAAGCATTCAGGTTGTTGTCCGCCATGAATAATTCCAGATAGCGAGGCGATAAGGTGTAGCCTGCATCCAGAATTCGCTCACAGTATGCGATACAATCTGCATAGCGATCTTGTCCAATATAGACCTCTGCGTTGAGGTAGAGCTTGGCGAGGAGCATCCAAGCGGCTCCTTTATCTGCCCTGGCGTACTCATTCTGCATGGGTTCTGCCAAGTCAGCTTCAATGGCCAACAACTCTGACTCGATGAAAGCGAATAGCTCAGCGCGCTCCGCTTGTGGTGCCTGGAAAGCACCGACAGGATCTGCATCGGTGATGAAAGCAGCCTTGCCAAAGATATCCATCATGTGGTAGTAGGCCAAGGCTCGCAAAAACCGCGCTTCCGCGCGAAAGCCTGTGATTTGCGTCCGCAAGTCGGCAGCTACGCCTCTATCGTCCAGCACGTCGGGATTGGTTTGACGTAGGTATTCGTTTGCAAAAGCGACCTGAGCCATGCCTCTTCCAAACATACCGCGGAGGAGCACATTGTTAGAAACCCAGGTAGAACGCTGGATCTCGGCCAGTCCTGGGTCATTTTCCCAAGACCAAATGGCTTCGTCAGTCGATAGCACCTGAAGGTTCCACAGGCCCCGACCATACTGGCTGGTGCCCGCATCAATCCCGGAAATGTTGGAGGAGCCTGACCCTTGCAGCCCCGTAAGGCTCAAGTTGGCATACACCCCAGCAAGCCCTTGCTTGTAGGATTCCGGCGTAGAATAAAAATCATCTGCCAGGAAGGCATTGGGGTCTCCGGGGGTCACGTTCAGTTGATCAATGCAACTGCTCATGAACAAGCCCAAAGAGACCAGGACGATAGCGAGAGTGGTAGATCTCATAGTAGAGGACAAGGTCGATTAGTAGGTTAAGTTTAGCCCAATTAAGATGGTTCTAGCCCGCGGGTAGATCGTGTTGTCAATACCGCTGAAGATCTCAGGATCCAATCCAGAGTAATTCGATACCACAAACACGTTTTGCGCACCCAGGCTCAATCTTGCTCGTAACTTGCCTGCAAGTAGATTGTTGAAAGAGTAACCGAGGTTCACGTTGTCGAGACGCAGAAAAGATCCATTCTCCATGTAGTGATCAGACAGAATGACCGTCGCTGTGGTGTTGAAATTGGTCTGCAACACCGAAGTTGGGAGGTTTGACAAAACCTGGACATTCTGAATCAAATCATACTGCGCTCTGGCGGAGTTCACATTGTTGTAAATGTAGCTGCCAATGCTGGCCCGAAGGTTGAAGTTGAAGTCAAAATTCTTGTAGGCCATGTTCGACTGGAATCCGATCGTGGCCTCGGGCTGGTTGTTGCGATAGAGATAGCGGTCCTCATCGTTGATGATGTTATCGCCATTCAAGTCCACATAAGCCCCTTCGATGGGATTGTTGTTTTCGTCATACACTTGCTTGTACACGAAGTACTTGAAGGGAGCATAGCCCACACGGTGCAACTGGATCGTTCCACCTGTGCCTCCACCGATACCACCTACCCGCACATCTTGGTCCAAGGCGAGTTCCTCAATCAAGGTCTTGATGATGGTGGTGTTGAAGGCAACATTCCAGGTAAACTCCCGCTCGTAGGGATTGAACAAGTCGTAATCGAAGGAGATCTCTATCCCTTGCGCAGTGAAACTTCCGATGTTCTGGAATCCAGAGTTGCTGAAGTTTGACCCGTCAGAAATGGCTGCAAAGGCCAGCAGATCGCGAGACTCTTTGTAGAAGACCTCAATCGTACCATTCAAGCGGCGATTAAACAATCCGAAGTCCAGACCCACATTGTAGGTGGTGGTCTCTTCCCACTTCAACTCTTCATTCCTAAATTGTGGCAACGCCACCGGAATCACTTGATTGCCAAAGGCATATTGAGAGTTGGGCAAACCTCGCTGGTATCTGGGAAGATAAAGATCTGCGGCACCTTGCCCAATGTCTTGCTGTCCGGTGATTCCCCAGCCCAGGCGCAGCTTCAGGTTGTTGATCAACCTGCTGTTGGGAAAAAGGTCCTCGTGCATGCGCCACGCAAAAGCCGCCGCAGGGAAGTTACCCCAACGGTTTTGGGGGCTGAATCTGGAAGTCGCATCCCGACGGTAGGAGAAGGTGAACAAGTACTTGTCTGAAAAATACAGATTCGCCCGGGCAAACAATCCCAGCAACACCAAATCAGTCTGGGCAGTGGTCACAGGTTCCGAATCTGGCAAATCATTGCGCAGCTCGCCGGAAAAATAACTTGTGCTCTCAAAACGCTGGAAAGAATATCCCGCCGTGGCGTCCACGCGCAGTTTGTTGAACTCTTCCTTGTAGCCAAAGTAGCCGTCGAAAAGTACGTTGCGCTGATCGTTGGTGTAATTGGACTCGGATCCCAAAAACTGTCCGTTGGGCTGTGCCACCCGGCTAAGTTCGTCCACAAGTACCGATCCTTCCGCGGAGGCATCGTCATAACCCAAATTGACATACCCCGTGATGGCTTCGAAAAAGGGGAGGTTGTACTCCATGTTGAGGTTTCCATACAGGCGCATGACCGTACTCATGTCTGCCCGCTGAAGCAAGTTGGCCACAGGATTGCTGGGAGAACTGGCAATGAGATCACTGGTGTTCAACACGCCATCTCCATTGTCGCGCCAGTACTGGAAAAATCCTCCAAAAGGAGATTCCGCATCATACACTGGCTGTGTAGGGTCAAACGTAATGGCATTCCCTTCCTCGCCAGCAGCAAATCGATTTCTCTCTTGAGCCACATTGGCGTTGAAGTTGATTTTCAGATGATCGTTCAACAATGAAGGGCTAAGGTTCAAGGATGCCGAATTTCGATTGAACTTCGAGGTCAAACGCAAGCCCGGCTGGTCGGTAGTTCCGAGAGAAAGCCTCGCCGGCACATGCTTGAACAAGGTGCCCTGCACCGAGAGGTTGTGGTTTTGGAAGAACACGTCCCGATAAATCTCGTCCTGCCAGTCGGTGTTCGCAGTCCCGAGCAAAGGCACAAGCTCAGGCCGTTGTTGGGCCACCAGATCGCGAAATTCATCGGCACTGAAGACAGGCACTTTGTTGACGAGTGTGCTATACCCTGCCTGAGAATTCAGGTTGATTTGAAGCTTGTCGCCCCCGCCTTTGGTCGTGATGAGGATCACCCCATTGGAAGCCCGTGACCCGTAGATCGCTGTGGCAGAAGCATCTTTCAGGATCGTGAAGGACTCAATGTCATTGGGGTTGATTGTACTCAAAATCGACTGAGAACCTCCTACAGCATTGTTGGAGATCGGCAGGCCATTGATCACAATCAGTGGATCGTTAGAAGCACCTAGCGAAGATCCTCCCCGAATCCGAATCGTTGAGCCCGATCCCGGTGCACCACCCGTCGTGACAGTCACGCCTGCCACACGACCATTGAGAAGATTCTCTGGTGTGACCATGTTGCCTTGGTTGAAATCCTTGCTTGTAACCGTGGACACAGAACCCGTCACGTCTTTGGCGGCGCTGGTTCCGTAGCCTGTCACAACGATTTCTTCCAACGAGAAATCATTTTCGATCAAGCCCACATTGATGGTCGCTCTGTCCACAAGCACTTCGTAAGGAAGATAGCCGATGAAACTGAAGACCAAGGTATCACCCGTCTCAACGGTCAAGCGATACTGGCCTCCCTCGTCTGTTAAGACTCCCGTGTTGGAGCCTTTGACCCTTACTGTAGCATTCGACACCGGATCTGATGTCTTGGCATCTGTCACAGTTCCACTCACTGTCTGTGACAACAGGAGAACCGGAAATGCGGCAAAAAGAAACATCAATACTGCTCTGAACATACATTGTAAAATTTGACTTGCAACATAGTAGTAATGAAAGGAAGCTTGAAAATACTTGGTCTGTTTCCTTGCCAGCCCATTCTGCGAGATTCACGTCAGAATCATTGGAGAAGCACGCGGGTCAAGGAAATCACATGGGTACCACTGGCCTTTTCTGGCGCCAGACCAGGACCATAGGAAATTTGGAGCGATTCGACTTGGGTTATGTCGAACGAATCAGGTTGAAGTGGTTGGAAATAATATGGTAAAAACGTCGGATAAGGCCTTGGAAGGATCACTGTTTTCACAGGAGATAGCTCAGAAAGGGGAATGTCATATTCCGTTTGTCCGGCTCGAATGGTGATGACAGTCCCGAAGGCATCACCATTAGCCATGATCAGCGCGACCTGCACAGGCTGATTTTCGCCCGTGGCCACTACCGTCAGCCTGGTTTTGCTGGCAAGCAGCTCTCTCATGGAGCCGAGCCGGTCCCCGATTGGATATCGCATCGACACATCCTGAATCTGAGGCGCATTCAGATTTTCTGGGTCGGGCCTGAACAAGCCTTCTGTAGCAAATCGATACGATGATTCGTGTAATCCCGGACCCGGAATCAGCCGCTGTCCGCCGCCCCACCTGCTACTGATCACATATTCAGCCTGAGATTCCGCTTCAAATAAAGTAATGGGTTGATTGATGTCTATCACCCGCACGCGATATGGATTTCTGGCGTAAAAATCCCATTCAAATGGCAATCCGCTGGCTGCTGCGGGGAAGGTCACTACCTGTTCTCCCATTCTCACAACCAGATAGTACTCCATCAAGCCCGATCTCATCCGCTCCGCCGGAATGATGCCTTCGTAGGCAAAACCTGCGGAAGCCACCAGCTCTATCGTCAACGGCCTCCCCTGGCCCATGACCATCAGCTCTACGGAGGTCGGGCGCTCTGGACCAGCGACTTGCACAGTCACCGGCAGCACTCGTCCGGCAGGAGCCGACTTGGTCGGTGTGTGAAGTAGGGTGAGTTGG
>DAITMB010000140.1:0-11820 GCA_036835375.1 Bacteroidota bacterium | reverse complement strand
CGTGGTAGACGATGAGGGGGATCACGGGACGGAGTTTGCCGGGGAACTTTTCTTGGCTGGCCTGGGCCTGATAGGCATTGACCAGATACCGCAGCAGTTGTAGCCAAGGAATTTGCGGGACGTAACTCTTGTGCTCGAAGAGCAGGGTCACGGTGACCGCTGCTTTGCCGTAGCCGCAGGTGTACACGATGTCCGTGAGGTGGGCCTTGAGGTTTTTGTCGAGATAGCTTTCTGCTTGCCGCTGGAGGCTGTCGAGGTGGAGCTTCTGCGCCAAGCCTGTTGGCAAAAACTCATGGATAAACTCCCTCACCACCTCTGGCTGAGAAAACACGCTCTTGAAAAAGCGGTCATGTGGGTGATGGGAGATGTCTGACATGAGGGAAAGCTACCAAGAAGCAGTGAAAAATACTAATAAAAAGTGGATTATTCTGTTATTTTTGGTAGCGGTGTGACTCGGGCTGCAAAGTGGATTTCAGGGGTTTTACGCGAGATGTGTCAGCAAGTCAGAGATTGAGGGAATCAAAAAAAGGGAGCACTTAATGCTCCCTTTTTTGTGTTTCTCAGCGTCACGATTTGCTACGCTCACGGCTTGTGCTCCAGCGAACTTGCTCCAACTATTGGATGTCGATGACGCGCGGCTGTGATTCTGGGCGCTTGAGAAGGGTCACAGTGAGTACGCCGTGCTCATATACGGCTTGGATCGCGTTTTCGTCCACATTCTTGGGCAGGCGGAAGTCACGGTGGGCATTCTGAAGGAAAAATTCGCGCTGACGGTATTCGCCTGTCAACTCTTGCTCTGGTGATTTGACATCAATGCGAAGAATATCATCCTTGATCGAGAGGGCAAAGAGCGATTTTTCGCGCCCGGGAGCCACGAGATCAATCAGATAGGCTTCTTCCGTTTCGCGGATATTGACCGCAGGGGTGCCAGTCAAGCTGTGGTGAACAAATGGGCGACGACCTTGGCGGCCGTGTTGGGGATGGTGGGCAACTGCGTAGTGCATATGATGGTTGTTAGGTGTTTCGGAAATACACTCTCCCCTTTCAAGCCTTGTGCCATCTGGAAAATGCGCCATTATGTCGGCATATTTTGTGAAAATCCACAGCCCGACTGTCATTGTGGCTGAAATATGTGATTCGACCAGCGACAATTTGCCCGAAGTTGCTTTCTCGAAGCCGCGCACTCAGAACCGATCTTTGTTCATGACATAGGCTTCTCCAAGCAGGACAGGTTTGCCATCGCTCACCTGAACAATCTTGGTTTCGATTTTCGCACGGTGCTTCGCTTCGTCCAACTCCAAGATGCGCAACTCAGCGCGATAGGCATGGTCGGCATACATAGGTCGCTTGAACTGAAATGTTTGCTCCAGGTACACGGTCCCATGACCCGGAAAATGCATGCCGACGAGCCGCGTAAAAATGCTCGCCCCCAGCATTCCGTGCAAAATGGGCTGCTTATAGCCTGCCGCCGCTGCCGCCTCGGCTTCGGTGTGGATGGGGTTGTGGTCGCCTGTCACGCGGGCAAAGGCTTCGACATCCGCTTGAGAAAAGGAGAATTCTTCCTGGTATTGGTCTCCGGATTGATACTTCATGTATGAGTAAATATTCGAGAAAATAAAATGTGTAAAGGGATCGGAAGTAGCGCTTGCAACAGTTCTTTGCTGTGAGCTTGGGTGACCCTGCGAGTCGAAAAGCTACAAGATTCCATTCATCAAAATCAAAAGAGATTAAAAAAAATCCTGATAAATGCTCAATTTGCCGTCGAAAACCTTAATCATCTACCATCTTGAAAGAAGAATATCTGAAATGGTACTCTCCCACCTTGAGTCGCGACATTGAAATGTTGGTATTCGGGCATGCGGGCTACCCCGTTATTTTTTTCCCTACGACCAAGGGACGTTATTACGAGAGCAAAGATTTCCACTTGATCGACGCAGTCAAGTGGTTTCTGGATGAGGGCCTGATCAAGATCTATTGCCCCGATAGCATGGATGCTCTGACATGGTACAATCGAGGAATTCACCCTGCCGACCGCGTGAAAAACCATATTTGGTACGACAAATTCATCATGGATGAAATCGTGAACCCGATCCGTCACCACCACGGCTACGCCAAGGTCGCGATGGCAGGTGCCAGCTTCGGCGGGTTTCATGCGCTGAACTTTGCCTTTCGTCACCCCGAGGCCGTGAGCCACTTGTTCTCGATGAGCGGCGCTTATGACGTGCGGTCCTTCATGGATGGGTATTATGATGAAAATGTCTATTTCAACAATCCAGTAGATTACCTTCCGGGCAATCAGCACCCCGATCTCTGGGCCATGAAGATCGTGCTAGGTGCGGGCGAATGGGACATTTGCCTCGACGCCAACCGCCACATGTCACATCTTCTCCACCAAAAAGGGATCCAGCACTGGTTTGATGTACGTCGATGGGCCAAGCACGACTGGCCGATTTGGCGGCAAATGTTTCCTCATTACCTTTCTCTGATCAACCAATAAGGGCATGGCTTCCTCCATTGTCTTCGCATCAGGCGAGCGCCAGCGGATGTTTCTGACCACCTGTCCATTCTCACCCTGATTTTATCACCCTTCCCACTTTCCTACAATGAAAAAAATCGGAATCCTTTTCGGCAAAGAAAATACCTTCCCACATGCTTTTGTGGAGCGAGTAAACCAGAAAAACGTCAGCGGAATCGTGGCCGAACCCGTGTCCCTCGACGTGGTCGAGCAGGCTGATCCATCGGATTATGCCGTGATCATCGACCGGATTTCCCAAGATGTGCCATTTTATCGGGCTTTCTTGAAAAATGCGGCACTCACTGGTACCGCCGTCATCAACAACCCTTTCTGGTGGAGTGCCGACGAGAAATTCTTCAACAGCGCCCTGGCGCAGCGCATCGGTGTCCCCGTGCCCAAAACGGTGATTTTGCCCTCACACAAGCGCCCCGACGACACCGATGGCAATTCTTTTCGCAACCTCCGCTTTCCGCTCGACTGGAAACGCATTTTCGACTACGTGGGCTTCCCAGCCTTCATGAAGCCCCATGCTGGCGGTGGCTGGAAGAGCGTCTATCGTGTCACTGATGCGAATGACCTGTTTGCCAAGCACGCCGAAACGGGCCAACTTGTGATGATGCTCCAAGAAGAAATCGTTTTTGATAGCTACTTTCGTTGCTACTGCCTTGGCACTGACAATGTGCATATCATGCAGTATGAGCCAAGAAATCCACACCATCTTCGTTATGTCATCGATGGGCCTGTGATCGACCAGAAGCTCCTTGATACGGTGAAGGAATATACCATCAAGTTGAACAAGGCCCTTGGCTATGATTTCAACACGGTGGAATTCGCTGTGCGCGACGGCATTCCCTATGCCATTGACTTTTGTAACCCCGCTCCGGACGCCGATGTGAACTCTGTGGGCGCGGCCAACTTCGAATGGATCGTAGAAAATGCTGCCAATATGGCCATTGCGAAGGCTCAATCTCACCAAGCTGGAAAGATGAACCTCACTTGGGGTACCTTCATCCAGGAAGCTGTGACTGCCATCGAGGCTACTCCTGCGCCAAAGCCTGCCAAGAAAGCTCCTGCGAAGCGAAGCACCAAGTAATCAGGAACTGTAATTTATTTGCCTACTATCACGGCTGGCCCTCCCCTTCTCTGGCCAGTCGGCCTCTCACCGACTCATCTGCACTTTACACCGATGGCAATCCCCTTTACTTTAGGCATAGAAGAAGAGTATCAGGTCATTGATCCCAACACCCGGGAACTGGCCTCTCATGATCAGCGAATTGTAGAAATGGCGAGCGTCGTGATGGGCGATCAAGCCAAAGCCGAAATGCACCAAGCCGTCGTAGAGGTGGGAACTACCATCTGTAATGATGTGCAAGAGGCTCAGCATCAGATCACCTACCTCCGCAAGACCATATCTGGCATTGCCCAAGAGCTGGACCTTGCGATCGGGGCGGCTGGGACACACCCCTTTTCGGCATGGCAAAATCAACCCATCACGCTAGATCCCCGCTATGACCAAATCGTGATTGAGCTGCAAGACACTGCCCGCTCCAACCTCATCTTTGGCTTGCATGTGCATGTAGGCATTCCCGATCGTCGCATGGCCCTGCACGTTGCCAACTCCATGCGCTACTTTCTGCCCCACCTCTACGCACTTTCTACTAACTCTCCCTTCTGGGAAGGCCGCAACACGGGTTTCAAATCCTTCCGCAGCAAAGTCTTTGACAAATTTCCGCGCACAGGTATTCCCGATCACTTCGAAAGCATTGAGGAGCACGACAACTTCATTCATTTGTTGGTCAAGACCAACTGCCTCGATAATGCCAAAAAGATCTGGTGGGACATTCGCGTCCATCCCTTTTACCCAACTATCGAGGTGAGAATCTGTGATGTGCCGCTGAATGTACACGAGAGCGTCGCCATCGCTGCGCTGATTCAGGCTTTGGCTGCCAAACTGTATCGGCTGCGCGAGGCCAACCTCAATTTCATGACATACAAGCGCACCCTTATCTCCGAAAATAAGTGGCGGGCGTCACGCTATGGCATTGATGGGAAACTGATCGATTTTGGCAAAGAGCTGGAAGTGCCCACGCGCGACCTGATCCAGGAACTACTCGAATTTGTAGATGATGTGGTCGATGGCCTCGGCTCCCGCGACGCAATCAACGGCGTGCAGCGGATCTTGCAAGAAGGGACTGGGGCGGATCGACAAATCAAGGTGTTTCAGGACACAAATAATTTACAGGCTGTCGTAGATTTTATTCTCGCCGAAACCATCAGAGACCTCGACACACATGCCTGAAAAATTCCGACTCGCGATCCTGGACATGAACAACGGCCACCCCAATCAAGGGATGCGCTGTATTCGAGAGATCGTGCAGGATTATTCGGCAGCACTTGAGTGGGTAGAATACGATGTGCGACAAACGGACACCGTGCCGGGACTGGATTTTGACATCTATATTTCCAGTGGAGGACCGGGCAATCCACTGGAAGGCAATGGCGTGTGGGACCGAAAGTTCAATGCGCTCGTGGATGAAATCTGGGCTCACAACCTGACAGGCAAAGGACCCAAAAAGCATTTCTTTTTCATTTGCCACTCCTTCCAATTGATCTGCCAGCACTTTGGACTCGGGGACATTGTGAAGCGCCGCTCCACGTCATTTGGCATTTTCCCCGTTCACAAGACCAAGGCGGGCATGATCGACTGGCTGCTGGAAGACTTGGCCGATCCTTACTATGCTGTGGACAGCCGGGACTGGCAATTGATTCAGCCCAATCTGCGCGTGTTTCAGCGAAAAAATGCGACCATCCTGTCGCTCGAAAAGATCAGGACCCACGTCGAATACGAGCGGGCCATCATGGCAGTGAGATTTTCACCAGAGATGGTGGGTACTCAATTTCACCCCGAGGCCGATCCTGAAGGAATGAAGGCGCACTTTAGCCAAGAGAGCAATCGCCAAAAAGTCATCGACAACTTTGGTGAGGCCAAGTACCAGCACATGATGGATTCGCTCGACGATCCTGCCAAAATCACCCGCACCCATAGCACCATTCTCCCGGGATTCATCTCTCACGCACTCCACCAGCTTCAGGCTCAATCTGCCATCCTATGATCCCCACCATCCGAAAACGGTTCAACGATAGCTTCAACCCCGAACGCTACCAGGCATTTCTTCACACCGTGTTTAGTGCCAACCAGCACCAGACACCTTTTAGAATTGCCGAAACGCCCGTTTTCATTCCGCTTCAGCTCAAGCATCGCCTCGAAGCCGCTTGTGAAGAAATCTGTGAGGTCCTCTGCCAGCCTGACTTCAAACAACTCACCAAAGATGCCATCAAGCATCCTTCACTGCAAGTGCCGGGAGAAGAGTATGAAAGCCGCTTTTTGCAATTGGATTTTGGCATTTGCCTCGACTCTGCTGGAGATCTCACGCCCCAGCTCATTGAATTGCAGGGGTTTCCTTCGCTATATTTTTTCCAAGACCTTCTTGCTTCGAGTTTTCGCCAGCATTATGACATTCCGACTTCTTTTCCCAGCCACCTCAATGGCATGAGCTCGGCGGAATACATCGCTTTGCTGAAAAAAATTATCATCGGAGGCACAGATCCCCGCCAGGTCGTGCTGCTCGAGATTGAGCCGGAGAAACAAAACACCTACATTGACTTCCTCGAAGCAGAAAAGCACCTCGGCCTCAAAATCCTGTGCATTACCCATCTCAAAAAGCGTGGCAAACAGCTCTTCTATTTGGATGAAGAGGGCAAAGAAGTTCCGATAGTAAAAATCTATAACCGGGTCATCTTTGATGAGTTGGCTCAGAGAGAAGACTTGAAACGCGAATTCTATTTTGCCGACGAAGTAGAAGTAGAGTGGATCGGTCATCCCAACTGGTTTTTCAGGATCAGCAAATACACCATGCCGATGCTCAGCGGGGACTATGTGCCAAAAAGTTATTACCTCGATCGCATCGACGAATATCCCCAGGACCTCGATCAATACGTACTCAAACCTCTTTACTCCTTCTCCGGCGCTGGTGTCAAAATCAATGTGACCAAAGAAGACCTCGACGCCATCGCCGACCGCGACAATTACATTTTGCAGCACAAGGTGCAATATGCTCCAGCGATCGACACCCCGTCTGGACCTGCCAAGTGTGAGATTCGCATGATGATGCTCTGGGAGCAAGGCGAAGCCCGTCCACGCATTGTGAACAACCTCATTCGCCTGAGCAAAGGCGAAATGGTTGGCGTTCGCTACAACAAAGACAAAGATTGGGTAGGCGCTTCGGTGGGATTTTATGAGGTCGAATAAAGAAGTGGAAGGCTGCTCCCAGAGGCTTATTTTTTGTAAAACAATACCTTCTGCCCGTTGTCGGTAGTGATCAACATCGCGCCTTGCTCAATGTGGTAGCGGCCAAGCTTTTCGGTCTGGGTCTGCCCGTTTTCCGTGCCGCTAAAGTAGAGATTTCTGTTGCTGGTGTACCAACTGACATTCGGGATCTTCGCCACACTCCGATCGCCGGACATGGCGCTGCCACCACTCCCCGAAAATCCAGCGTCGCTGCCACCATCACCCACACTGCCATCGCCGAAAAGTACCATTCGCTGGCTGAACGTTGAGCCGCCAAAAGGATCACTGCGGTTCTCTTGATATTCCCATGTGCCGACGACTTTCGGGTCGCGCTCCGTGCCGGAAGGACTTGGAGCGGTAGAGGTGGAAGGCTCAAGCGAAATACCTTTGGAAAGCGAAGCGCTCACCGTGGTGCCATTGACATCCAGCTCTATGTCGATCCCCGTTTCAGTGAGGGTGCCGCGCATAGGCAGGGTCACCTGTGCCGCCTCGCTGGACAGCGTGCCAGTGAGAAGCTTTTCTGCGGTCTGCGCTTCCAGCGAAAAGGTTTGATATCCGTCATACAGGCTCCCCGTGACCGTTGTGGGCGACGATTCCAGGAGGGTCAGGACGAGGGACTCCCCTTCAACCTTGCCGCTGTATTCGCCTTGCCATTTTTTCACGCTACCACTTTGTGAGCAGGCCGTCCAAGTAGCCAGTTGGAGGATCAGAACGAGGGAGAGAGAGATCGTTTTCATATCTGAAAAATAGCTAAAAGGAATCTTTCGCGCTTCATCCTTTTTGCGAATCTTCGCTTTTTCTGAAAAATCTTTGTCAGGATGAAAAAAAGTTTCCCGTGGCGATGAAGCCATCTGTAAGCCTTTACATAGGAGCCGCTTCACGAAGCAAGATGTTCCTCTAGCCTTGATTCCCAGATTCAGGAGGCAAGCTAGCGTGAAACTCTGCCATGGTACGCTTGGTGTAGCCATCGAGAAGCTCAAGCACGCGTTCCCTGTTCGGTGATTGCACGATCATTCCCACATGCCACGGCTTTTCCATGCGCCACGTGATTTCAGGATCATCAAAGGAGCGAAGGTCTGGATGCAAAAATCGGCTCAGTGACACGATGATCCCGGCATGGTCGCTGCGCACGGGAGGAAGCGTGTACTCACTGCCTGTGGCCACGGCCACTTCCATTTTGCCCCATTCAGCCCAAAGATTGATCCCCGAAGCCGCCTCTACCATTTCGGCGATGTTGGCCCCTCCTACCCTACTGGAAGTTTCCAAAAAATAATACTTCCCGTCTTCTCGCCCCCGAATAAACTCTGTGTGCGAAGCACTGTACTTCATCCCAAATGCAGCCAATACAGACGCATTCATTTCGGACAAAGCGCGCTCATCTTGTGAACCAAATGCGACGGTGCAACTGCGAAAAATTCCCCCATCGTGCGCCACATCAAAAGGCGTGTCCAGGTATTGACTCACCCGCGAAAAAATCACTTTGCCTTCCACGGAAAGTGCATCGACGTGATAAACATCTCCGGGAGCGAATCGCTCGATCAAATATCGGTGCCGATCATTTCCAAGGCGGTGGACTTCCTCCCACAAGGCCTGGGCGCTGTGGAGCTTCTTGATGCCACGGGCAGAAGCGGAGGAGCGTGGCTTGATCAACCAGGGTGCCGGAACCCGCTTGATGAACGCAGCAATGTCCTGATCGTGAAACAAAGAGGTAAATTCTGGAATGGCAATGCCAGCTTCTTGCGCTTTGACCCGCATGGCCAGTTTATCGCGAAAATACCGCGAGGTCGTTTGCCCCATGCCCGGAATGCGAAAATGTTCCCGCATTTGCGCCGTGTTCTCTACATCAAAGTCGTCCAACGAAATGAAACGATCATAGCGAATGCTCCGCATCTTGAAAGCAATGCCATTGATCACATGCGACATGTTCCAACGGCCCTCCTCATCCTCTTCCATGTAATAGACGTCGTCCATGTCGTCCCAAGGCCAGGCTTCTTGGCGGAGCTTGTCAGAGGTGAGCAAATACACGTGGTGACCCGCTGCTTTGATGGCGCGGAGCAAGTCTGCGCCTTTGAAAAAGCGCGACACGCAGAGGATATGCAGTGGTTGGGAGGTCATGAAGAAGCCGTTTGGGAGAAAGTTGAGGGAAGTCTGCGGAAAGATAAGAAGATAGAGAAGAGATCCATCGTTTTGGAAATTCAGGGAAGGGCTAATTCTTGAAAAATCATGCCTTCTTCGCAATATGATCCATCATAAAGGCAGTGAGCAACCGAATGCCGTATCCTGTGGCACTTTTCATTTTCGTAAACTCCGAATCTCCAAATGCGACACCCGCGATGTCGAGATGTGCCCACAGTGGGTGTTCTTTCGTGAATGCCTCCAAAAACTTCGCGGCGGTAATGGCCCCTGCGACGGGCTTTCCGCTGAAATTACGTAGGTCTGCTACGTCGGAATGCAGGTCCACCTCGTAGTCCTCCCAAAGTGGTAAGCGCCACGTGCGCTCGTGTACTTGTGCTCCCGCACGAATCAGCTTTTCTGCTAACATATCATTGGCCGTGAACAATCCCGATGCCGCGTAGCCTAATGTCTGGACCACGCTGCCGGTCAAGGTCGCCAAATCGATCATTACCTCCGGCTGATACTTTGACTGAAGATAGGCCAATCCGTCGGCCAGGATGAGCCGCCCTTCTGCATCGGTGTCGATCACCTCAATGCTTTTTCCAGCATAAGAATCGATCACATCGCTGGGCCGAACGCTCAGGGCGTCCACGCTATTTTCAGCCGCAGGAATGATCCCGACTAGGTGAATGCCCAGACTTAATTTAGCAGCTAGCTCCACGGCGCCCAACACGGCGGCGGCGCCGCCCATGTCGCACTTCATATAGTGCAGATTGGTGGAGGGCTTAATCGAGATTCCGCCCGTATCAAAGGTGATTCCTTTTCCCACCAGCCCTACTTGCGGCGTGGTTCCCGCCAAGTGGCTGGGGCAATATACCAGCTTGATGCACACAGGAGGATGCTGACTCCCTTTCCCCACGGCAAGTAATGCATGAAGGCCTTCTCGCTCCAATGCTTCGCGGTCCAGCACCTCCACCCGAAAGCCATACTGCTGGCCCGACTGGACAGCATAGCTTGCCAAGTCTTCCGGGGTCATTCGATTGGCGGGGCTGTCCACCAGTCGCATCATCTGGAGCTGTGTCTCAGCGATCAATATGCCGTCGTGCGCTTTGGCTTCAGCTTGGTCATTTTGGTGAATGAATGTCAACCCAAAGCTGTCTGAGGACAGGGGCAAACGCGAGGCTTCAACCGTCTTGAACATATCGGGACGATAAGCAGCCAATCGCAATCCCAGAGCTGCCTCCAAGACCGCATCTGCCGATAGATGACGAAGATCCAGGACCAGCGACTGATCCCATTTTTGCTGATGGTGGTGACCCAGCGAGCGAAATGCCTGCGCCATCCTGGGCTTGTCCCGTTCTTTGCCCAGACCGAGCAAAAACACCTTCAGCTCGCGATCAGGGGCATAGAGGGGCAGCACTTCTGCAAACTTACCCGAAAAGTCTCCTTTCAGGTTGATCCCCGAAATGTTACGAATGTGCACCCAATCGATCTGGTCTTCGAAGTAGGGCAACACAATGGCGCTGGTCTCCCGACTGAGCCAGGATTGAACTTCTACTTTCATACTGAGACGCTGCTTCTGCTGAAAAAATAACCATTTCAGGGCGTGAGGAAAGGCTTTTCCCCAGTACACTTCGCTATGAGTGCCTTCGGGATTGATGGCGACTTCTAAGCGAAATCCTGCGTGGTCTGCCACCCGTGTCTGAAGACATGAGCGCAACCTCAGGACGTTGGGAATGTGATTGACACTCTCGCGCTCTCCGGCATACACGTAAATCCGCGTGTCTGGATCTGGAACAAAGGCCTCCGCTTCTTGAAACACTTCTTCGGCGATCCACAAGCTGGGCGAAAAAATCATCATTTTCCCAAACACGTGTTTGTAGCGCATCCCTGCGTAGAGGCTGATCAAACCACCCATCGAGCTTCCGCCAATCCCTGTGTGCTCGCGCCCAGTTAGCACACGAAAGTGGCGATCGACGTAGGGCTTGAGGGTGTTCATCAAAAATTGCAAATACGCCTCTCCCTGGCCTTTCCCGAATCGCTTGTTGTCATAGGGTGAATACTCCATGATTCGCTCTTCGTCGCCATGGTCCACCGCAATGATGATGAGATCTCCCCAGCCTGACTCCGCCAGCTTAGCCAACGATTGGTCGATACCCCAGTTGCCATAGGGCGCGTCCTTGTTGAAGAGATTTTGACCATCGTGAAGGTAGAGGACGGGATAATGGGTGTCTGTCGTGTCGTAATTATGGGGCAACAAAGCGGAAATTCGGCGGGTGCGGCCGAGCTCCGGAATGTCGTAAGCTTCATCTATGACGCGGATGGTAGGGGCAAATTGATGTATCACGCAGGCAATTTTGGGTGAATGTCGGGAAAAAGGCCTGTATCTACCTTGCGAAGCGGCCCACAAAACCTCTCTACAGGTCGCCTCGTGACCAGCACCTTCCCGACAGGTCGCCAAAATTGCAAAATCATCCCGGTTTTTGAACAGATTTCCTCACAAACTATTATAAGATCTGCAAATGTTTCAGCCGGACAGGCAGGATCACAGCCCTTCTCAGCCATGACAAAAACAAGAAAGCAAGCCCGCAGACCAGCTTGGACTCAGCGTCCAATGCCCGTCTTTGAGCTTGCTTCTTGTGACCTACCCTCCCATTCTTGGGGAGAACAGAAAGTGAGGATGCAGAGGAATTTCCGATTTCTGCTACGCGTACGCGCACTTACAATGCTTCACATTCCTTCTCCCTGCATCCTGCTTTCTCTCTCAACGGCATCAGTTGGTCTTGCCTTTCTTCCTCCCTACGGGATCTTGATGAAGATTTTGGTGTCGAGAATCTGACCC
>DAITMB010000139.1:739-12035 GCA_036835375.1 Bacteroidota bacterium | reverse complement strand
TGGCCTTTGGTGCTTTCAAAGAAGACTCCTATATTTGCGGTCCTGAATGCAAAAGACTGTGTCTTCCGTACCTCAGACAAATCCTGAACAACGTAGAATCTAGGCTCAAAATCCTATGGCAAATCATAAGTCCGCAAAGAAGAGAATCCGTCAGAACGCCAAGCGTCGCCTGCGCAACCGTTACAAAAAAACGACCATGCGGACCCTCGTCAAGCGGCTCCGGGCAACGGAGGACAAGGCTCAGGCAATCGAAATGCTGCCACAAGTGGTAAGCACCATCGATAGAGTGGCCAAAGTTCACATCATTCACAAGAATACAGCTTCCCACTTGAAGAGCAAGTTGTATCGCCACGTGAACGCGCTCACCTAGGCTGTTTCAGGATTTGACTGACTCATCATATTTTCTCCTCGGAGAAAAATGCCTGCTCCTCGTAGCGGGCATTTTTTGTGCATTCCCTTTTCCAGACCAATACTAGGTCGGCCCAAAAATAATGGCCCTTTTCCGTTACCTCACCCCGCCCTTTTTCCTGCGACCGATGACAATCGGTCAGGCAAAGCTTGTCATGAGCCATGATTGAAGCCGTTTACTAGGCGCCATTGAGCGGCTTCCCTACCGTTACCCGGCGCTTGCATCATTCCGTAGAAGTCCTCTCGCCAGCATCCTACTTTGTATCCAAACAAAGTATCTCATGTCAGTTGCTTACCCCTCTCACCCAATCACCGCTTGGGCCCTGGAAGACCGCCCGCGTGAAAAACTCCTCCAGCGTGGAGTTGACGCCCTCACCGACGCCGAACTTGTGGCCATCCTCTTAGGCTCGGGCACCAGATCCCTCTCAGCCATCGGGCTGGCACGCTTAGTTCTCGACGAGATGGGCGGCCTCACAGGCTTATCGAAAAGTTCGGTCGAAACCTTGACTAAACTCAAAGGAATCGGTCCGGCCAAGGCCATCGCGCTGGTCGCCGTCTTTGAATTGGCCCGCCGCAAGACAATTGTCCAAGAAAGACCCGTGCGTATCACCGACTCCCAATCTGTGGCCCGCTATCTCGCTCCCCGTATGGAAGATGCTGAGCAAGAATTGTTCTACGTTCTGTTTCTCAACCGCAACAACGAGATCGTTGCAGAGCAGGAAATGTTTCGGGGAGGCGTCGCTTCCACAGTGATCGACACCAAGCTGGTGTATCGCGAAGCGATGAAGCACCTCGCTTCCGCTTTGATTGTGGCCCACAACCATCCATCTGGTAGCCTCAGACCCAGCCAGGCAGATCAGGCGATCACCCAGAAGCTCATTCAGGCAGGCAAAATATTCGACATTTCTGTGCTGGATCACCTCATTATTTCCAGGAGGGGATTTTACAGCTTCGCCGATTCGGGGGAGATGAACTGAGAAGAAGGGTTTCTAAGTGGTAAACGCATAAAGGTTGTGTCAACACCAAAGGCCCTGAGAAAACTGGAAGTTATTTTCCGCCCTTTTTGACAGAGATGGCCTTCCAGGTATTGTCTTTAGAGTTGACATCTGGAATCCAGCCCACCCCGAGCTTGATTTCCTTGATCTTATCATCCATCTTTTCGTCGAACTCCCAGCTCGTGGTCCCATTTGCCCAGACATCAGCTCCCATGTGGCGTGACTCTATGGTTCCGTCTTTGAGTTCGATGGTCAGATAAATCGGCAGAGGTAGTCCGCCACGGTTTTCAATACGAAAGTGGGCGTTTTTACCTTTGATTTGAATAGGGACCAGTGAAAGGTCGGGCTTGAGTGTTTCGAAAAACCAAGCCTGCCAGTACCAGTCCAGGTTTTTGCCAGAAAGATCGTTGAAGCTGAAGAAAAAGTCGAATGGCGCAGGGTGCTTGCCATTCCAGCGCTCCATGTAGCCTTTGAGCACCGTGCGGAATGCTTCTTCTCCCAGCATGTCTCGCAAGACATAATATGCCAGGCCGGGCTTGGGATATGATGCAATGCCGTATGCCATTCCTTCCAATTCGTACGAAGGAGTCATCATGGCTTTTTCGCGCTCGGTGCCCGCTAACATCGTGTATCCCATCATGGAGAGTCGTAGGGGTTCCTTTTGATAGCCCTTTTCTACGACCAGGTCTTCTGGCAAAAAGGTGGCCCAGCCCTCATCCATCCAAGCGTATCGCCGCTCGTTGATGCCCATGTAAAAGGGGAAGTAGGTGTGGGCAATCTCGTGGTAGGTGAGGCTGAAGGCAAATGCTTTGCTGAATACCGAGGCATCGTTGACCATCATGGGATATT
Organism: Bacteroidota bacterium; assembly: GCA_036835375.1. Classification (GTDB taxonomy): domain Bacteria; phylum Bacteroidota; class Bacteroidia; order J057; family J057; genus JANQTF01. The sequence goes on along the minus strand of DAITMB010000139.1, from coordinate 9,783 downwards.
CCATGCCACCGCCTCCTTTGTCACCATTGTACACAGTGATTTGGGGATAGGGAAAAGGAATACCGGGGATCTCGGTGGAGAGATCGCGGATAATGTCACGCGAAAAGCCCGCTACATCATAGAAATCTTTGGAAGAAGAGCGGTAGCATGCCTGGGCCATGACGCGCCGCCCCGTCGCATCGTCCACCACCACGCTGGTCGCGTCCCAGAGATAATTGTTGGCTGCGGCAAAGGCTACATCCGGCACATGTGACGCCTGAAAGTGCCAGGTATGCCACCCATCTTCACTCGGCTGGGTGACTTGCACGCCTGAATCCACTTCGTCCTTATTCACAATTCGAACCACTTCATCGGAAGTAGCTGCCTGCTGAAATCGACTCAGATATGGCTCAGCCAACAACTGATCCGCATTTTGAAGCACACCAGTCGCCCACAGCACATAGTCCTGCGGCGCAGTGATCGAAATGTCAAAGTTCCCAAAGTCATTATAAAACTCGACTGTCCCCTTATAGTCCAGCATATCCCAGCCGTGAAGGTCGTCGTAAACGGCCATCTGCGGATACCAGTAAGCAATGAAATAAGAGCCTGGAGCATATCGACCCATGCGATTGAGCGTCTCGGTGGGAATTTTGAACGCCCAGTCAATTTCCAGCACCGTGGAATCGCCAGCGAGAAGGGGCTCATCCAGATGAATGATGAGATTGGTGCCTTGTCGCGTGGTTTGGGAATCGATGTCGAGCGTGATGCCATCCATCACGATTCGATAAAGCCCTGTTCCACTGGTTTGATCCTTAGGATGAATCTCTTCATCTGCGTCAAATCCTTTGCGATACATGTCTTGATAGAGCCGCAGGACGAGAATCTCCAAGTCGTCGGGGCTGTCATTGGAGTAATTGAGTTGAGCGGTGCCCCTGATCGAGTCGGACTTAGGATTGAGGGTAGCACGTATCTGATAATCAGTGTGGTTCTGAAAATAGGCTGGCCCGGGAACACCACTGAGGGTGCGAGAATTCGCTTCTATCGCGGAAGACACTTCTGGAGGCAGAGCCAAGATCGTGGATTGGGCAACCAAAAAAGCGTTTCCTAGGAGGAGGCAGGTGCCTGCGAGGAGGAATAGAGGTCGAATTGCGGCAAAAAATCGCATAAATCGCATGGACAAATTTGGTAAGGACGACATCGCTGGGTGAATCAACCCTCGCGTTTTCGATCAAGTAAATGATGCTCTAAGCTACAGATTTAACAGAATTATTCGCAAGAAGTCGATGATTCACCTACTATGATCGGCAGTTGTTTTGATTTGCACGGTGAAATTTCCACGGAGGAATGCGAAAAAACCTGAAAATTCGTGTCATATTTACCAAAATGGAGCAAACCACCCATTCCCACGCAATTGATTTTTCCTCATGACCTCTGAGTCTCCGACACCTGTGCTACTGATGGCGGGGGTCAACCGAAGTCCTGAACCTCGTCGCCGCAAGTTAATTCGTCAAGAATTGGAGGCCGTTGAGAGGGGCCTCCGCCCGGCGCATCGCAAGTGTGCCCTGCGGCTGGTAGCTGAAGTTCCGGAAGAAGGGATCTTCCTATTTGACCAATTTCGTCAATTTCAATATCAGCACGAGCTGGCGATCGTCCACCTCTCAGGCTATTTCAATGGGCGTTACCTCCGCTTTGAGGGCGGACTGGGGGAAGACCTCATGGATCCAATCGGGTTTTCCGACGTGCTCGGAAGGCTACCGGGTCTTCAGGTTGTATTTCTGGCTGGCTGCGGCCACCGGGAATTGGTGGAGCAACTGCTGCTGAGAGACATTCCTGCCGTCATCACCCTGGATATTGAGGCACCTGGAAGAGGTTCAGCGCGGGACATCGCCGGGAGATTTTACTTCGAGCTGCTTCAGGGAAAGTCGCTTCGGGAAGCGTGGTTGGTTGTACAAGAAGCATTCGCTGGCAAACTAGTCTATCGCAAGGTCCACTACGACCTCGAGAGCAACACCCTCAACTGGAAAGGTCGCGATCCCGACCAGCCACATCTGGAGTGGGGTTTGTATGTGATTGAAGACAATGAGGTGCGCCTGGATTGGCAGCTCCCCTTGCTGGCGCCCTCGGAGCAATCCTCTGGGGCCGCTCCAGTGCCCAAGTCACGTCCTTCTCTGCGCAAGACCTTTCTCGTTCTCAGCACCTTGCTTTCCATCGGGATATTGGCTGCTCTTTTATATCATTTCGACATCGCCTCCCGGGCGCAGCAACTTTTTTTTCCAAAAGAACCCTGCGTTTTCCACAACCACGAGCCTTATAATGTGCTCCAACTCCCCCTTCATCCCGTGGGAGACTGCAAAAGTACTGATCCGACGGTAGCCGATGCCATCACTCGCAGATTGGAAAAGCTGGCTGACAGCGAAGAAGGAGAACACGACTTTCAAGTCAAATATCATCCTGCAGACTGCCCGGTGGGTGCGGGCGAGGTGGAAGAGATGATCAGGCGCTGCCAGGCAGACATGGTGCTGTGGGGTGAGTATGATCGAACTGTTCCCGGAGAAATCACTTTTCACTTCAAATATCTCTACGTCACAGGCGAGCTGAGCCTTGACCGGGGGCAGGTCAGCGTGAGAATGCCCGAGGAGCAACTGCGAGCAGACAATGATTTCATTAATTCTGGGATCGAAGAAGTCGTGTTTTGGGCGAGGGGAAATGGATATCTCAGCCGTCAGGAATACGAAAAAGCGTTGAAATTTTTCACCAAAATTCGAGAACAAAACACCGAAAGCTATCTCCGCGTGGATGTGCGGATGTCCCAGGCCTACATGGAACTCCAGCAATACGACAAAGCACTGGAACGCTTCAACCACATGCTCAACATTGAGCCTGACAATCCGGTGGTGTTCAACGATCGCGGGCAGCTGTATTTCATGATGCAGGACTTCGAAAATGCCCTTTTTGACTTTCATCAAGCCATTCTGCTCCGCCCAGACTACGCCGATGCCCTCTACAACCGAGGGTTGGTATTCATGCAGAAAGAAAACTACTCGGAAGCCATTGCAGATCTACAAACGGTCATTCGCATTCAACCTAGTGCTGCGCGGCCCTACGGCGCCCTTGCTGCGGTGTATGCGGACCTGAAGGATGCCGATAGCATGTATGCAAACCTAGAACGTGCCCTGGAAAGGGGATTTGACCTGAATAGTCTGTTGACCTACTACAGTGCTTTTGGCCGATACAAGCAAGAAGACCGTTTCAAAGCCTTGGTCGAGAAGTATCGATGAGTTGGGAAATTCACCGACTAAATGATTTATCAGTCAAAATGAAGGTCGTGCTGTGAGTTCACAACACGACCTTTTTGCCTAAGGTGGCTTGGGCTGTCGGAAGAAAAGGCATCCTTACCGAACGAATCTCATTTACTCATACACGAGCACACGCGCTCCATAGCCTTCCTCGAGATTGCTTACGACAATGTAGTAGTGTCCTCCGGCAAGTCCTTCGGACTGAAATATCAATTCCTGCCTTCCAATGGGATTGTCGATTTCATAGAACTGGAGCGTTTGGTGCAGGGCATTGCGGAACTCTACGCGCGTGCGGTTGGGTGTCCGCGTGCGAATCACAACCGTAAACTCCTCTCCTGTCAGGACCGGCACGGGATAGACAATCACATAGCCTGAATCTGTTGCGCAACCTTCTACGATGAGTGGTTCGGTAGCGCTGGTGGATCCGTTGGCATAGTGTGCCCGAATGCGATATCGGAAAATCTCTTCAGGTGTCACAGAGTCCAGCAACGAATACGTTCTGAGGCCAAGGGTATCGCCCAGGCTCGCCATCTCTGCAACGCGGGAATAGACCAAGCCATCATCACTGCGCTCAAGGGAGTAGAAATCGACCCCCCTTTCTTCTGTCACGTCCCAATCGACGGTGACCAATCCCAATTCGCAGCTCAGATCCGCCTCGAAATTGGACCAATCCAGTGCATTTTCACCGATGACAAAGGAGCCGACTCCTTCGCAGCCCCTGCTGTCGGTGACCAGCACTTGATATAAGCCTGTATCCAGTGAGATGAGGGTGGTCCCAGTCTCGCCATTTGTCCAATTGTAATTGAACGGACCCACGCCGTGGAGCACTTGATCGATACGAATTGCCCCATTAGCTGCACCGGGGTCAGAGGCTGCCACCTGTGCCTCCACTTCGATTGCAAGTGGTCCTGGCACAAATACGAGCAAAGTCGTGTCGCAACCGTTGGAATCAGTCACTGTGACAAGGGTGCTGTCTGTCGAAAGCGCGATTGCTGGGTTGCCTGCCTCGCCATTGTTCCAGAGGAAAATAAACCCCGTTTCTGCCACAGACAATTCGACTTCCGCCATCCCATCAGCGCCTCCAAAACAAGTGACAGTGTCCACAACAACGACCTGAGCAGACCAGGGCAATTGGGTCTCTACCAATAAGGAATCCCCTACGAAGCATCCGAGTGAATCCGTGACTTGGATTTCCTGCCAGCCCGGTGCCAACATAAAAGCCGTATCTGCTACTTCTCCATTCATCCACACAAACTGATAGGGAGCCGTGCCACCAGTAACTGTGACGCTTCCTTGACCGTTGGCTGCGCTGTCACAGGACGCGGCGACCAACAAGTCCAAATCCAATGTCATGGCATCAGGCTCTTGCAACACCACTACGACCGAGTCCACGCATTGAAGACTGTCCGTAAGGAATGCCGTGTAGGTCCCAGCCACCAATTGCGAAATGGTATCGCCAAGGGTGCTGTCGTTCCATTGCCACTGGTAGGGAGCAGCGCCGCCGGAGGCCGACACAGCAATTTGCCCATTGGCACCACCAAAACAGGTGATTTCGGCTAGAATTTCGAAATCTATCTGAATGGAAGGAGGTGCTACCACCAGAATTGTATCCGACGCAACGCAGCCACTGCTGTCAGTGACCTGGAGCGAATAGGAGCCCGGACCTACGGACTGAAGGGTATCAAATATTCCTCCTGGCGTCCAAACTAATTGGAACCCGGGGGTACCACCAGTTACATTCCCAATCAAAATCGCATCATCTACCCCCGCACAAACAATCTCTTGCAAGATGCTAGCTTGAACGATGAGGGAATCCGGCTCATTCAGCACAAAACTCGCTGTGTCTTGGCAGCCGTTGCCATCCTCGACAAACACTTGATAAGTTCCTGCTCCGAGGTTGTTGATCGCTGTGCCGGTGAGGCCATTTGACCAGAGATAATTATAGCTCGCTACCCCACCTACTACGGACACTGACAAAATCCCGTCTTCGTCTCCGACGCAGGAGATAGGTTGCTGCACTTGTATGCTTGCTTGAAGAAGTGTCGGCAGGATCAATGTCACTGTGTTGCTGAGGCTACAGCCATTGGCATCCGTAACGGTGACTGTGTAGGTTGCTGCACCGAGATTGCTTGCAATGGCCGTCGTTTGGCCATCACTCCACAGGAATTGGTACGGACCTGTGCCGCCAACCGTGACCGCAGCAGCTTCACCATCGGTATCTGCCGGGCAGGAAATGGGCTGACTCACAATGGTGGACACCTGGAGCGGGGCGGGGGAGCTGAGTTGAATGGAGGCCGTATCAGTACATCCACTGGCATCCGTCACCACGACTGAATAGCTGCCGACTCCGAGCCCGGAAAGGGTGTCACTGGTAGCTCCTTGGTTCCAAAGGTAGCTGTAGCCCGGTGTCCCACCCGAAATCGCTAAGCTAATCTGGCCATTTTGGTCCCCTGCGCAGAGGATAGGTTGGGTGAGTTGAATCGAGGCTTGAAGTGAATCCGCTTGGATCAGTACGCTCGCTATCGAGTCGGAACAGCCGCCTGCATCCATGACTTTCACCCAAAATGGTCCCGCACTCAAGTTGTTCACCGTCGCAGTGGTGACGCCATTGGACCAGAGGTAGGTGTAGGTTCCCGCCCCGCCCACAGCCGTGACAGTTGCGCTGCCTGTATTGTTAGATGAACAGCCCGGACCTACAACTCCGGACAGGGTCGCCTGAATCGGTACACCTGGGGTCAAGACGAGGGAATCAGTTGCAGAACATCCTTTTGCATCCGTGACGACCACAGCATAGGTGCCGGGGGCAAGTCCATCCAAGGTGGAGTCCGTGGCGCCTGTGCTCCACAAGTAACTGTAAGGGGAAGTCCCTCCACTCACTTGCGCTGTGATTTCTCCGTCAGAAATTCCTGTGCAACCCACCAAATTCAGCACTTGAACACCTACTTGCAACGCCGACGGGCTGAGAATGTCAATGGTATCATTCATTTGGCAGCCAATTGCATCCGTCACTGTCAGTACATATGAACCCGCACTGAGGCCTGAGATCGGCGTCCCAACGCTTCCGTTGCTCCAGCTAAAAGCGAGCGCGCCGTTTCCGCCTGACACAGATACATCCACCGCGCCATCTGATGCGCCAAAGCAGCTCACATCTGTCTGGCTAAGAATCGAAACCTGGATCGCTGGAGGGGCTGGAAGGAGGATACTATCCTCGACGAAGCATCCATTCGGATCAATGACCGTGACAATATACTGTCCGGGACTCAAATTGATCGCAGTATCCGTGTTGGCAAAATTGTCCCAATAGTAGGAGAGCGGGCCAGCGCCACCGACACCTACTGCCAACAAAGCCCCATCGTCCACTCCAAAGCATTGGACAGGATTCAAGATGGATACCGACACCTGGATAGAATCGGGCTCCAAAAGGGTGACTGTCGCTGTGTCAGTGCAACCGATGGCGTCCACCACATACAGGCCGTAACTCCCAGAACCAATTCCAGACAATCCGTTGGTGATGGCACCAGTACTCCATGTGATAGAATAGGGTGCGTTGCCGCCGCTGATATTCGCTTGCAAGCTCCCATCTGTTTCCCCAAAACAACTAATGCTATCCACAACCTGAATCTGGACGTTTATGCCGACTGGAGGCAACAATGTTTCTGAAGCCACCGCTTTGCAGCCATTTGCATCTGTGATTTCCACGCCGTAGGTTCCTGCGATCAGTCCCGCTTCGATGTCACTAGTCCCTCCAGTACTCCAAGCGTAGCTAAAAGGGGCAACGCCGCCAATGGAAACTGCCTGCAAAGATCCATCCGATCCATTCGGGCAGGTGATCAGCGAAATAATGTCCACAACAGCCTGGAGCAGAGATGGTGCTGTCAAGGTCAATGAATCCATGCCGGTACATCCCAATGAATCAGTCACGGTGAGCACGTACACACCTTCCCCGACCCCAGATAAAAAGTTCGTTGTATCTCCCTTACTCCACAAAAAGCTGTAGCCACCTGCTCCCCCTACCGCTGTCGCTAACACCACCCCGTCGGTGGTGCCAACGCAAGAGACGGGTTGAAGGACTTGAAAGGAAATGCCAATGGTGCCCGGCTGAGACATCAATACGCTGGCAGAATCCACACATCCTGCACCATCGGTCACTACCACTGAATATTGCCCAGCAGATAGCCCTGTGGCAACTGTCCCTGTTTGCCCATTGCTCCACAAATAGGTATAAGGTGAAGTGCCACCTGTTGCAGCGATCGTTGCGGTCCCATCATTCAACCCCGTGCAAGTCGCCATGTTGACCACGCTGGTTGTGAGCTGTAGGTCAGCCGGTGATGTGAGAACAATAGTAGCTGAATCCATACACCCATTTGCATCGGTGGCCACTACTGAATAATTCCCCGCAGCCAACCCCAGCGCCGTGGGTCCGGTTTGTCCATCGCTCCACAAATAGGTAAATCCACCGACTCCTCCACTCGCTAAGACGCTCGCACTACCGTCATTCCCGCCAAAACATGTGATCCCTGCCAGAAGATTCGCCGTGACTTGAATAGCAGTAGGGTCTGCCACCACGAAGGTGCTGCTGTCCTGACATCCGTTGGCGTCGGTCACGACCAAGGTGGCTGGGCCAGTAGACAGCCCAGTGGCGGTAGGTCCGCTCTGTCCATTGCTCCATACATATTGGTAGCCACCTGCCCCCCCTGTTGCGCTACCTAAGAGCGTCCCATTATTACCTCCCGCGCAAGAAATCGCTGCCCCTGGTGAAATAGTTGACAGAAGTGGAGTGGGAGCTTGCAAAATCACCGAGTCGCTCTCTTGGCAGCCATTTCCATCGGTCACGACCACCGAGATCGGCCCGGCTGGCAGACCTGTTACTGCGGCTGTGGTGTCGCCCGTGGACCACAAGTAGCTGAAAGGGCCGCTGCCCCCTCCGATGCTCAACGAAGCTGCGCCGTCATTGCCGCCAAAGCAGCTCACGCCCGCTGTGATTGACAAGGTCGCGTTCAAACTTGCAGGCGCTGTGATGGTCACCGTCGCCGAATCCGCACAGCCAAGGCTATCTGTCGCCACCACGGTGTAGCTTCCGGCAGCAAGACCCGTGGCGCTCGCGCCCGTTTGGCCATTGCTCCAGAGGTAGGTAAATGTGCCCGTGCCGCCTGTCGCATTTGCCAATGCCGATCCGTCAGCATTGCCGAAGCAACTCACTTGAGTCAGTGCCGAAGCACTCAGCTGAACTGCCGTCGGCGAGGGAATCAGCACCGAGTCGATGTCGGCACAACCGCTGCTGTCTGAAATCACCACGGAGTGAACGCCTGCGGGCAAGCCCGTCGCAAGTGCTGTCGTCTGGCCATCTGACCAGAGGTAGCTATACACCCCGTTGCCGCCAGTTGCAGCTCCCAAGGCCTGCCCGTCGTTGCCGCCGAAGCAGCTCACTGGGCTTGCCAGGGTCGCACTCACCTGCAGCGGTGTGGGGGAGAGAATGGTGAATGTCGCAGAATCCACGCAGCCATTCGCATCACTCACCAGCACTGAAATACTTCCTACACCCAGTCCTGTCGCTTGCGCACCGGTCTGCCCGTCGCTCCAGACAAAGCTGTAGCCCCCCGTTCCGCCAGTCGCACTCGCCAGTAAGGCTGCATCTGAAAGGCCGGAACAGGAAAGTCCCTGGGCCAACAAAATGCTCGCTTGGATGGCCTGTGGCGCGGGCACATTGTCGCTCACGCTCTCTTGGCAGCCATTTCCATCGGTCACGACCACCGAGATCGGCCCGGCTGG
>DAITMB010000139.1:0-639 GCA_036835375.1 Bacteroidota bacterium | reverse complement strand
TGCCGCCAGTTGCAGCTCCCAAGGCCTGCCCGTCGTTGCCGCCGAAGCAGCTCACCGGACTCGCCAGGGTCGCACTCACTTGTAAAGGCGTGGGGGAGAGAAGCGCAACGGTATCCAGATCGGTACATCCCTTCGCATCTGTTACCGCGACCTGATAAGTTCCCGCTGATAGGTTACTGATCGTCGTGCCATTTTGTCCAGTGCTCCACAAATAGACGTATGGACCCGTGCCTCCAGAAACACTCGCTGTGAGCTGGCCATTGGGGACGCCTGCGCAAATGATGGGAATGCTCACAATAGCATTCAATGCCAAGGCAGCAGGCTGATTGATTGTGATAGAGGCCACGGCACTACACCCCGCCGCGTCGGTGGCAGTGACTTGATGAGTAGTCGCCGATAACCCTGTAGCAATAGCTGAATTTTGACCATTGCTCCAAGTGTAAGTATATCCCCCTGCTCCGCCTATAGCTACTGCCGTTGCGGTGCCATCTGTTCCGCCAAAACAAGATGCATTGGTGGTGATGGGTATGCTGACGGACAAGGTGGAAGGCTGAGAAATGGTCACCGTGGCTGAATCTTGGCATCCATTCGCGTCGCTCACCAACACTGAATACTGACCAGCAGCCAGAGAGCCGATGC
>DAITMB010000138.1:0-12173 GCA_036835375.1 Bacteroidota bacterium | reverse complement strand
AATCTTCCTGCTATCAGCCCAGGATGGATAGAGGGTGACGGCCTCACGCACCCGACGATTTTGGGAACCTCCGATTGGACAAGTGGCAATTTTGGCAACGTTTCAGGAGCCAGCACTTCAGCGAAGGTCAATTTGTACAACACCGCTCACACGGACTGGATCATCGGCCCAAAGTTTCTGGCGACCTCGAACACAGTCGTGCTGTATGACCTAGCACTTACCGAATTCGCCTCTACCGATAGTGCCACTCTCGGGTCGGATGACACCTTTCAAGTCATGGTTTCGACTAACTGCGGGGCTTCTTATGTTCCTGTCAGAACTTATGACAATACGACATCTATCAGCAATGTGGGTCAAAACGACACGGTGAGCCTTGCTGCATTTGCAGGTCAGGAGATCATTGTGGCATTTTTCGCCAAAGATGCTCCCATCGACGATCCCGAAGACAACGACCTCTTCCTAGACAATATTGAAATAAGAGACATTGTTGCGAATGACGTTGCGGCTTTGTCTGTTGACTCTTTGAGTTCTAGTTGTGGACTCTCCGCGGCTGAACTCGTTTCTGTCACTTATCGAAATTTGGGATCACAACCCGTCACGAACGTATTGGCCTCTTTCAGCGTGAATGGCGGTACTTTTTCTACCCCAGAAAATGCAGGCGCCCTTTCTGTGGGAGCCACCGCGAGCTACACCTTTACCCAGACTGCCGACCTCTCTGCGCCCGGGTCCTATACCATCATCGTAGTTACCACCGCTGGCACACCTGCAGATCAGCAGATAATTAACGACACAGCGACAGTTACAGTGGAGAACGTCCCAGTGATTAGTTCGCTCCCATATGTGGAGAACTTTGAAAACGGTACAGGTGGCTGGACGACAACGGGCACCAATTCCTCTTGGGAATTTGGAACCCCAGCCGCTACCCTCATCAACAGTGCCTCTTCAGGAAGCAATGCCTGGGCGACCAACCTCACGGGTCTATACAATTTAAGTGAGAATTCTGCTGTCGTAAGCCCATGTTTCGACATGAGCAATGTCAGCGGCAACGTGTGGGTGGGATTGGACCTTTGGCTCGACGCTGAGTTTGGCTGGGACGGAGCGAACCTACAGAGTAGCAACGACGGCGGTAGTACCTGGGAAAACATCGGAGATTTTGGAGATCCCTATAACTGGTACAACGATGATGACATCGATGGAGAGCCTGGAGGCAGCGAGATAGGCTGGTCCGGAACTTCTGCAGGATGGTTCCGTGCCTATCATCCGCTGGACACCAGTGTGTTAGGAAAGCCAGATGTTCGATTCAGGATTGCCTTTGGTTCAGATGGATTCTTCAACCAAGAGGGGATTGCCTTCGACAACTTTGCGATCGGCGTGCCGCCAGTCACCAGCCTTGGCGACACCATCACGGCTTGTATTGGAAGCACCCTCGACCTGGGTAATCCAGGGGCGCAGTTCTACAACTGGAGTACCGGAGACACCACCCAGACCATTACCATCTCCAATGGAACGGGCGTAGCCATCACAGACAGCACGATCATTGGCTTGGTGGTTGACTCCATCGGATTCTTTGCCTTCGATACCGTCGTGGTCAATATTCCTGCCTCGGCAGTAGAAGTCGTGGCGAATGAAATTGATGAAATTGCCTGTGCCGGAGACATGAGTGCGCTGCTCGTGGCGGTAGCTACTGAAGGGGACGCACCTTACAGCTACATGTGGAGCTCGACTACGGGCACCCCTGGCGATTCTCTCCTGGATGTAGGCCCGGGTCTCTATGCCGTGACAGTCACCGACGCCAATGGCTGTGTTGCAGTCGATAGCCTGGTCGTCACGGAGCCTGATTCTTTGGGCGTCACGCTCGAATCGCTTACCGATGCCTCTTGCTTTAATCTGGAAGATGGCAGTATCGACATCTCTGTCAGAGGTGGCACAGCCCCATATAGCTTCTCTTGGAGCAATGGCAGCACGAGCGAAGACCTCTCCAATTTGGGTATTGGTGACTACACAGGTACTATCACCGATGTGAATGGCTGCGTGTTGGTCTCTCCAGTTCTTAGCATTGGCTACCAGGATTCGCTGCCCACGGGAGATTTCTCCTTTATCATCTCTGGCGGGGTAGTCAGCTTCACCTCTACGACCTCAGGCGGAACCTTGGACTGGACTTTCGGCGATGGGACCACAGCAGGGAATGATCCCACCCCTTCTAACACCTATACCACCAATGGTACCTACAGTGTGACCCTCACCGTGACCAACGAATGTGGAAGCACAGAGGTGACCAAGTCCTTCGAATTGAACACCGTTAGTCTCGATCGGTCGCTCCTCGCTGGTCTGATTCGCCTCCAGCCCAATCCTGCCCAGAAATTCGTGGATCTCAATTTCAATAGTTTGCCCGTGGCCAACTGGGAAGTACGGATCTTCACGATGGATGGCAGCGAAGTGCTCAGTAGGTCGCTGGTGCAGCAAGGAGGAGACTTCCAGCTTCGCCTCGATATTCCTGAGACTGTGAGCAGAGGCATTTATCTGGTGCAAGTCCAATCCGTTGAGGGATACTGGACCGACCGCCTCCGCGTAGAATAACGTACAGCAAGTCCATGAGACGCCCTTCGATGGGCTCACTCATGCTTGAGATTTAAAAAAGGGCTGCCATTCGTGGTAGCCCTTTTTCTTTGCCGAAGGTTTCCGATCTTTCTCCCCATATGCCACTGATCACCGATCCCAGCAAAGATCCCTTTGGAGAAGCCATGTGGGACTACCTTCAGGGACGAGCCAAAGCGGAGGTTCGGATCTTTTCCGACATCGCTATTGATGATGTCATCCCTGTGCGCTACTTATTTCGAAGTCCAGCCGAGATGCCATCCTGGGAAAGGAGGGCCTTGGATGAATGTCGCGGAACCGTGCTCGACATTGGTGCTGGCGCTGGCGCCCACGTGCTCGCACTTCAGCAAGCAGGAACCCCCGCCTGGGGCATAGATGCATCTCCCGGTGCAGTGAGAATGATGAAAGAGCGAGGCATCCATCACGCCTACCATCAAGACATTTGGGGCTTTCCGGCACAGCCCTTCGACACATTGCTCCTGATGATGAATGGCATAGGGTTGGTGGGAGACTTGAAAGGGCTCAATCATTTTTTGGAGCTCGCACCACAATGGCTGGCTCCTGGTGGTCAGATCCTTCTCGACTCCTCGGACATTCGTTACCTGTATGAAGATCGCCAGGAAGAAGTGATGATTCAACGAAAAGGCTACTACGGCATCATTCGATACCAAATGTCCTACAAGCAAGTCACAGGGGATCCTTTTGATTGGCTCTATATTGACTTTCCGCGATTGGAGATCCATGCAAGGGCCTTTGGGTTCCGAGCGGAAAAAATTGCCGAAGGCGCACATTACGAATACCTGGCACGGTTGACCCTCACAACTTCTCCAAGCTAACGCTCCCTACTTCTCCCTACAAAATCCAGACCTCCTACTCGGATCTTGGAAGATGCCATGAAATTGCGCTGAATTAGTGTGGGCAGGTTCGTGATCTGGGTGTAATTTTGCGCCAGCAATTTTCCCCGAATTCATTCTTTTGAGTATTCCTCGAACAAATTCTCCATCATTCTCACCTCCTCCACCCATCGATACATGCAGGCGATCACCGAAACACACTTTTCCTTTCCCGGACAGCGAGACCTCTACCGGGGAAAAGTCCGTGACGTGTACAACATCTCTGAGCAATACTTGGTGATCGTTGCATCGGACCGCATCTCTGCCTTCGATTACATTTTACCCAAGCCCATTCCCTACAAAGGCCAGGTCCTGAACCAGGTATCGAAGCATTTTTTTGATGCCATCAAGGGCTTGGTCCCCACCCATGTTGTGGCCACCCCCGATCCGAATGTCACCATCGGGCTGAAGTGCAAGCCCATTCCCATCGAGGTGGTGGTGCGGGGATACTTGGTCGGTCACGCGTGGCGCACCTACGAGTCGGGGCTTCGCGAACTTTGTGGCGTGCCCTTGCCTGAGGGCCTGAAAGAGTCTGACCCATTGCCAGAACCAATCATTACGCCTGCCACAAAATCTACCATTGGCCACGATGAGGATATCTCAGAGAGGGAAATTCTCAAAACTGGCCTTTTAGACGCCATGGAATGGGGGCAAATCAAGCACTATGCCCTAACGCTGTTCCAGGTCGGCACCAAAATGGCCGCAGAGCAGGGCCTGATCTTGGTCGATTCGAAGTATGAATTTGGCATATTCGATGATGAGATCTACCTCATCGATGAAGTCCACACACCAGACAGCTCTCGCTACTTCTACGCGGAAGGCTATGAAGAGCGCCAAGCCAAAGGCGAGCGTCAAAAACACCTCTCCAAGGAATTTGTGCGGGAATGGCTCATTGAGCATGGATTTCAGGGTATGGATGGCCAGGTGATGCCAGACATGCCAGATGCCTTCGTCTCAGAGATTTCCGAACGATACATAGAGCTGTTTGAGCAGGTGACGGGTCGCCCCTTTGAACGCGGCGACACCACTGATTTGCCCGCGCGAATCGAGCGTCATGTCACCGATTCCTTAAAAGAACTAGGCATTAAAAGTTAGCACACCCTCTCCGATCATTCACCGGGAGCCTGGACTCAGCCCAAACAAGCGTGGACGGCTGGGGGCCGCATCGCTGCACCATGCGGCCACCTGCAATTCCAGTAAATAGCGGCCGTCAGCTATGGCGTCAGGGACGTAGATCATCTCCGTGATGGTGGCATGAGAGGCTCGTTCTGGAGCTACGTCGTGCGAGCCGCTGTCCACCCCCCAAAAGATGTGGTGATTCTCCAGACGGCCTTCGTCCAACATCCGATCTACCGACGGCATATCTACTAGCAAATGCTGCACACCCCAGCTTCGAATGAGCTGCATGGCTTCCAAAGAAAAATAGGGAGGAGATTCTTCTGAGTAGTCCCGACCAAGTTTGGAGGAATCATTCGGAAGGCTGCGGATCACCAGGGCCTGAAGCCAGGCTCGGGAAGGAGGTGCCACCGCTTCTAGCAATGCATCGCGAGTGATCAAGCGGTCCTGTGGGTCAGGAGCAGGCAGATAACTATCGGTGGTCTCTTGGGGAGACAATGGACGAATGCTGACCAGCGTCGCTGGAAAGAAGCTTTCGCGGAGCATGGTGTGCAAGCTGAGTCGCTGCGATGCAATGTGCCCCACGCACTCGGTATGGGTACCATTGCAGTGAGGGGTAAGGGTGTGTATCTCAAAATTGCAACTTCCACCACGCCGTACGTCCCCTACAAATCCCTGCCCTTCAAATGCCTGGGCTTTGGCTGGAGGAATGCCATAGGTGTTTGGTTGCGGACCATAAAAATCCATTGAAATGGCGATATCCACGGGATGAGGGTCAATATGAAAGCGGACACCATTGAGTTCAAGCGAGAAGAGCATAACGAATAGGAATGATTGGAGGTACAAAGTAATGCCTTCGGCGAGGGGATGGAACGTTTTTCCACATTAGCGCATACCTTTGTCGTCTCAACGCCGCCACCGATGTACGCATCCATTCTCAAAGACAAGTTTCCGCAAGACGAATCCAACGGGCTTTACAAAGCACCTCATCTCCCTGCAGTAAAGCTCGGCAAAATCCTGATGAAAGATCAGCGCATCGCCAGTCCCAATGATGTCGTTGCCATTCACCTCTGGACCAGCTTGCTAGGGGGAGGACAAGTGATATTTACTGCGGACAAATGCCTCTTTGACGGGGGCGAAGTGGCGCTGGAAGACCTCAAAAGCGCGGAAGCTGATGGAGACAAACTTCAGTTGGTAGCCAATTTTCAGGGCCAGCTGATCTCGAAGCAGATCCGCGTGAAAAATGAAGTCGTCGCCAAAGGGCTTGCCCGCATCTTAGACCAACTAGCTCATCACGACCCGGCGGCCGAGGCGATTCTGGATCAGGTATATGAAGCGGGCAACTTTACGGAGGCTGAAATCGATTGGCTGCGGCTGCGCGATGAAATCCTGCGGACCATCGATCTGCTCTATGACCGTTACAACGACGGGAAACTCTCCATGCTGGAATACGAGACCAAAAAAGAGGAGCTGCTCAGCAGGTTGTAGCTTTCGCCATGCCCCAAGCGCTTCCCTCCTCAAACACAAATCCGAAAGACGGTTGAGTAACACTACGACAGGCACTCACGAGCCATATGCCATGACGAAGATCATTGACACCCACTCGCACCTCTACTCGGATGCCTTCCGGCCCGACCAGGCAGCCGTGGTGGCCCGTGCGAAAGAGGTCCTTCACGCAGTGCTTCTGCCCAATGTAGATGGCCGAAGTGTGGCACCCATGCACGAACTGGCAGCCCATTCGCCCGGGTTTTGTTTTCCTATGATGGGCCTCCACCCATGCGAGGTGCAGGAACACTGGCCCGAGCAACTCGCAGAACTGCATCAGTACCTCGACCAGAATCCTGCGCGTTATGTTGGAATCGGAGAGACGGGATTGGACTTATATTGGGATCAAACGACCCTGGATCGCCAGCGCGAGGCGTTGCGTGTGCAGATTGGATGGGCCAAGAAACGGGGGCTTCCCTTGATTTTGCATGCAAGAGATGCAATCACCGAGACCGCCGATGAAATCGAATCTGCCCTTGAGGACAACTTGACAGGCGTTTTTCACTGCTTTGATGGGACTTGGGAGCAGGCCCAGCGAATCCTGTCCTTTGGTAGTTTTCGATTGGGGATTGGCGGCATTGTGACCTATCGGAAAGATGTGCAAGAGGTCGTGCGGCGACTTCCGTTGGACAGCATCATTTTGGAGACCGATTCCCCCTATTTGCCCCCGGATCCCCATCGCAAGGACAAGCCCCGCCGAAATGAGAGCAGCTATACCCGCTACGTCTGTGCAAAAATCGCGGAGCTAAAGGAATTGAGCTATGAAGAAGTAGCCGAAGTCACCAATGCCACCGCATTGGCTTTGTTTCCCCGTATCGCCCAACACCTTCACCTGTGAACTGGCTAGCATACTGGCAGCAACTGGCCTTGACTGAGAGCGATCCACGCAGACAAGTGGCGCGCCTCCGAAATTCTCAGGCCCTACCTGAGGAAGATACAGACATGTTGATCAAGCATTTGACGCAGCTCCTGGATTTACGGCCCCAAGACTATCTTCTCGATCTTTGCTGCGGAAATGGACTGCTCACCCAGCGATTAGCGCCAGCGTGTAGACGAGTGGTGGCCATTGACATGGCGCCAGCCATGATCGCCATCGCAAAAGAACATTTTTCAGCGCCTAATGTCACCTATCTGTGTGGCAATGTAGTGGACGCATCTACCTTGGTCGAGGGACCATTTGACAAGATTCTTCTTCAATTTTCCTTCCAATATCTCGACCCAAAGGAGGCTCAACTTGCTCTCGCAAGCATGAAACAACTCATCCGCCCAAGCGGAAAAGTCTTGCTAGGGGATGTGCCTGAGCTCGCGAAGTTGGATCGATTTTACCCAAGCCTCCTTGATCGCACGCGCTACCACTATCAGCGCTTGCGGGGAAATAATCCGATGGGGAAATTTTGGTCGATGGAAGAACTCTCGGCCATTGCCCGGCCACTGGGACTACGAGCCGTCCGGTTGGAGCAACCCACTCATTTTCCATACGCCTCCTATCGCATGGATGTGTTGTTGTCGCCTGAGGAATAGATTTGAGCAGAATAGGCAATGCCAAAGTCTCGAATGCTGGCAAGCAAGGGGAGAGTCAGTTTCCCGATTTCGCTCAACTGATAACTCGCCGGACCTGAAGCATGTTGCGCCAAAGGGAGCCGTTCGATGATCTGACTGTCTTGCATGATCTGCAATTCTTGCGCGAGTACTTTGTCGCTGATGCCGTCGAGGCGCTGCCGAATCTCGCCGAATCGAAGCGGACCCGCTGAGAGTTCGCTGATCAACAGAAATCGCCATTTTCCGCTCAATAGCTCAAACGTGGTTCGCACAGGACAGCGTGGGAAGAGTTTGTCGCTCATGATGCCTGATTTACTTACCCAAAGGTAAGCCCCAAAACATTGCGAAGCAGTCCAAGCCTGCTTTCCTTTCGGAAAAAATAAGCACATGAGCAAAATCGCACTATTCGGGACAACCGGAAAAACAGGCGCCATCTTCTTGCAAAAAGCGCTGGATCAAGGCCATCAGGTCCAAGCACTCGTGAGAACCCCTTCGAAGCTGAACACTCAGCATCCTGCCCTCTCTGTGATTCAAGGCGATGTGCTTGATCCCTTAGCGGTTCGGAAGACAATAGCGGGCTGCGAGCTCGTCATGAGTCTTTTTGGCCACGTGAAGGGATCTCCAACCAGGATCCAGACCGAGGGCACGCAGCGAATCTTGGAAGCCATGTCTCAAGCCGGTGTGCGCAAAATCGTGAGTTTATCCGGCGGCGGACTGCCCTTCGAAAAAGACGAACCCAAGTTTCCCGACAAATTGATTCGAGGCATCATGAAACTATTTGCTAAAGACATCCTCGATGATGCGATCGCCCATGCTGCAGTCCTTGCCGACAGCGATACCGAATGGATCATTGTCCGGGGGCCAAGGCTCACCCTGGAGCCGGGAAAAGGAGCGTATCGCGTAGGCTGGGTCGGGGTGAATGCGAGCACCAAGATTTCTCGTGAAGACCTCGCGGATTTTCTCCTCACCCAAGTCCACAGCCAGGAATACTTATATCAAATGCCCTTTGTGAGCGAATAACTTATCGCTATTCCAATGAAACGAATTCTGATAACAGGGGCCACAGGCAACGTAGGGCGTGAAGTTGTGCGCCACCTCCTGCCACAAGTCGGGCCTGAACTCCAGGTGATCGTTGCAGCTAAGGATTTGGACTCGGCGAGGGAGGTCTTTCGAGAAGATCGACTCCTATATCGCGTCTTGGACATGGAAGAACCAGCCACATTCCCCGGCGCTTTCGCGGGGGTGGATGCGCTGTTTTTGCTGCGGCCTCCTCAACTCTCCAACGTAAAAAAGGTCTTTGTCCCCTTGCTGCAATCGGTGAAAGCGCAAAACATATCCCAAGTCGTCTTCTTGTCCCTGCAAGGGGTGGAAAACAACAGCTTTACGCCTCACCACAAGATAGAGGCAGTGATCCGCGAGCTAGAGATTCCATATACCTTCCTTCGTCCGAGCTTTTTCATGCAGAATCTCACCACCACTCACTTGACCGAGATCCGGGATCGGGACGAAATATTTGTGCCAGCAGGCAATGGAAAGACCAATTTTGTGGATGTGGCGGACGTTGGGGAAGTCGCAGCCAAGGTGCTCCTGGCACCAAATCATCTCGGTCAAGCCTATGAACTGACTGGCAATGAGGCGTATCGCTACGATGAAATAGCCGAGATCATCAGTAAGGTCACTGGCCGGAATATTCGCTATGCGCGGCCCTCCCTGTGGAGCTTTTTTTGGCGAAAGAAGCGGGAATCTGTTCCCATAGGATTCATCCTCGTAATGATGGCGCTCTACACCGTTTCTCGCTTGGGCAAAGCCGCAGGTCATTCTCCCACCATGGCCACGCTGCTCAGTAGGCCACCTGTTACCTTTGAGGTGTTTGCTGCTGAACATGCAGCGCGCTGGAAAAAGACCTGACCAAGCCAGTCAAGTCACATGGTCAAGGCTTGATGCTGCGACCCATATTTCCCAATGGCCCCCTTTCCAGCAACCATTCTTGCACTTCCCCAAAGGAAATTGGCACTCGGATCTGACCCATCGAATAGGGTGCGATTTCATAGGGATTGAAATAAATCGTCATCCCACTAGCCGTCAATTCGAAGTTCATCTCATCACCTACCCCTTGGTATGCCAGCAGCGGGTATTCCTCGGGAAAAAGAGTTTGCAGCTTTTCGCCCACCAGCTTTCCCAAGCCTTCCTGATAGCCGGGCGCAAAAAGATCTTCGGGCGAAAGTTCTCGAAAGTCTGGAAGCAACACGTGGCGGGTACTGCTGCCATAGTTGCCATGGGCGGCACCCGCAGCGTAGCTGTAAAAGTCATCGTTCACGACCAGCACATCTCCAACAATGGCTCCGAGAGATACTTCATGCTCAAAGGTAGATCCTATGAAGCCGCTCTGACCCATTTCTTGAGCAGCTTCCAAGCATGAACTGAGCATTTCGCTTCGCACCTGAAGAGAAGGAGGGGCAAGCATCGTTGAAAGTTTTTTGCTGAATTCATCTGCCCCTGTTGCTCGCCAATACGCATACGTGATGCTACAAAGCGAATCCGGTGACACAATGCGCGCCACTTTGGAGAGCAAAAGCATTCCGGGCTGAGGCCAGCCGACGTAATTCCCTACCAAGATCAAGCTGTCCATTGTTAATGTCACCGATAGGCTGTCGTCTTTGCCGGCAGCCTTCCAAAATCCCCTCCACAAGCCGCTAGGGCGGCCATACATCCTAAAGTTGCCTGTCACGTTGGCTTTGGGATCGGCTTCTTCTAGTTCAAGGATTTCCTCTTCCTCCTCCAAGCGACCCTTGAGCTGAAGCCACTCCGATTGACTGTCATAGCGGTAGCGGCCTGCCAGTTGCTGATTTCTGAGGCTGAGTTCCCACACGATGGCGTGAGATCCTACACTCCCATTGCCCGAAAACTGTAGGTACGTTTCTTGCGGCTTGGGCGCTGCGTCGGAGCTCTCCGTGGTCTTGGAACTTGATTGACAGGAGACGGCAATCAAGACAAGCAAAAGGACAGAAAAGGGAAGAAAAAGTCTCATGAATTGGGGTCGAATGAGGATCACTGAGAAAGGGATGCGAATGAATGGAGATTGACGCGGAAGATTCAAGAGCGGAGATACTCGTGCAAAAAGGAATTGGAACTACGTTCATACCCGATCGTGGTCGTGGGACCATGCCCTGGATAGACGATGACTTCATCGCCCAGAGGCAGGACTTTTTCGGTGATGGATTGCATGAGGGTGAGATAGTCGCCACCCGGGAGGTCAGTGCGGCCAATACTTTGCTGAAAGAGCACGTCGCCGGAGAATAAATGGCCCCCGGCGCGATGATAAAAGCTAATGTGGCCCGCTGCATGCCCTGGGGTAAACAATACTTCGAGGGTCTCTTGACCAACTTGGACCACGTCGCCATGCTCCACGAAATAGGTTGGCGCGGGCGAAGGCTCCCCCTTCAATCCCATCACCATTCCCCAGGCAGGTGCTGCAGCAAGTTCATCCACTACGAGGGGGTGGGTACAAAAGGGAATGTCAAAGGTCTTCACTGCCCAGGCATTTCCGAGGATATGGTCAATGTGTCCGTGGGTGTTGAGGAGCAGGACGGGGGTCCACTGCTGACTGTCTAAATAATCCAGGAGCAGGCGCTGTTCTTGGGCAGTAGAACAGCCCGGATCAATGATTGCGCAGGCGCCTTCGTCATCAGCGATCAGCCAGGTATTTTCTTGATAGGGATTGAGGGTAAAGCCTTGTATGAACAATGACATATATAATTCTCTCTGGTGAACCCTTACGATCTTAGCCCAAATTAAGCGGAAATTCCTATATTCGCCCAACCTAGAGGTTCAGGTCCGCTGTTTTGTTCTGGTGATTCAAAAGGTTCATCAACCTTCCTTAATGCTCTGTCGATGGTCCGCATGCTCGTCTTGCTCTTCGTGCTCTTCTCCCTCCCTACTGTGCTGCTCGCCCAGCCTGGCGGTATTCAAGAGGTCGATAGCACCGCCGGTGCCTCTCGAGGGCAGTCTTCTGAATTGGACACCAAGCTGAGCACGGTGTACTTCACTCATGGCTCGGTGAGCCTCGATGCAGAAACCCTGCGCGAGTTGGATCGCGTCGTCAGGCTCATGAAGGCGCATCCTGACTTGGTGGTCAATGTGTTTGGTCACGCAGATGATCGAGGATCTTTGGAGAGAATGCAGGAGCTTTCAGCCCTCCGTGCCCAAATGGTCAAAGCGTATTTGATTGGGCAAGGGATTTCCCTCGATCGCATTTTCAGCATGGGCTTCGGCTTCAGAATGCCCCTGACCAGCGAAGTGAATGCCAAGGGCCGTTCAGAAAATCGCCGGGTAGAAGTCCATATCGACTATCACAACCATAAATAATTGCGACCCATTTTTGGTCGCCATCCCCCGCACATGGGATCTTATGCCGCACTCCGGCGATGGGCCTATTTAAGGACCTTGAAACCCACGGCTTGGTGGGTTTTCGCCATTCAGTCATTC
>DAITMB010000137.1:0-12198 GCA_036835375.1 Bacteroidota bacterium | reverse complement strand
AATCTCTCCAACATCCTTGATTTTTTCAACAAATGGTTGGAGGTATTCTTATTTGATCAGCATAATAGCGCAATTGGCAGCACTCCACTGCCCTTAGGACCCTGCGGGAATCCGTCTGCTTAGCACATCATCACCAAGTAAAAGTTGGTTGTTTCTGGTAAACAACTACGCCGGAACCACGATCAGGCAGTTCCGGCGTATGTATTTGAAAATCAGGTGAATGGGAATGGTACTGGCGAATGAATATCCTTTTCCGAATTAGGATTTCAGCGGTCACACGAAAAGGCGGAGAGAAGGGCCTTATTTGAATCCATTCAGCCCAGTGATGTCCATGCCGGTGATGAGCAAGTGAATGTCGTGCGTTCCTTCGTAGGTGATCACGGATTCGAGGTTCATCATGTGGCGCATGATGGGGTAGTCGCCCGTGATGCCCATGCCGCCGAGGATTTGCCGGGCTTCCCTGGCGATGTGAATGGCGGCGTCCACATTGTTGCGCTTCGCGAGGGAGATCTGGGCGGTGGATGCCTTCCCGTCATTCATCAAAGTGCCGAGTCGCCAGGTGAGCAACTGCATTTTGGTGATCTCGGTGAGCATTTCGGCAAGTTTTTTTTGCTGAAGCTGAAAGGCAGCGATGGGTTTGCCAAATTGTTCCCGCTCCTTGGCGTAGCGCAGTGCCGTGGCGTAGCAATCCATGGCCGACCCTATGGCACCCCACGCGATGCCGTAGCGAGCTTTGTCCAGGCAGCTCAAGGGGCCGCGGAGACCTTCAATGCCGGGGAGAAGATTCTCCTTAGGGACTTTCACGTCTTCAAATACCAGCTCTCCCGTAGCAGAAGCGCGAAGGGACCACTTGTTGTGGATCTCGGGCGTGGTAAATCCCTCCATGCCTCGCTCCACAATGAGTCCTTGGATTCTTCCCTCTGGGTTCTTGGCCCACACCACAGCGATGTCGGCAAAGGGAGAGTTTGAAATCCAGGTCTTGGCTCCATTGAGCAAGAAATGGTCGCCTTCGTCGGAGAAGTGTGTGGTCATGCCGCCGGGATTGGACCCGTGGTCCGGCTCTGTGAGGCCAAAGCAGCCCATGAGCTCGCCTTTAGCCAAGAGGGGAAGGTATTTCAGTTTTTGCTCTTCGGAGCCATAGCGATAAATAGGATACATGACCAGTGAGCCTTGGACAGAGCACATTGAGCGAATACCCGAATCCACGCGCTCAATTTCCTGCATGATCAGGCCATAGGCCATGTCGTCGAGTCCTGGGCAGCCATACTTTTCTGGGAGGGACGGACCGAAAAGTCCGAGGTCGCCCATGTCGCGCACGAGGTGCGTGGGGCAGTGGTTGTCTTGGGCCCAGTCGTTGATGAAGGGGGCGACGTGTTCGTTGAGCCAGCTACGCACACTGTGGCGAATGAGCAGATGTTCTTCGCCGAGAAGTTCGTCCAGTTGATAGTAGTCAACCGCGGAGTAGGGATGGGCGACTTTGGCTGTTTTTTTTTCTTCTACAAACATGGAGGGCAATGTTGTTGGGTACTTATTCTTTGCAACGTGTAAAAGAGTAGGTTGTGCCGACTTGTTCAGGCTTTTCTCATGCAAGGTGACAAGGGAGAAGCCTTTGCATATCA
Source organism: Bacteroidota bacterium (assembly GCA_036835375.1). GTDB lineage: Bacteria > Bacteroidota > Bacteroidia > J057 > J057 > JANQTF01. The sequence goes on along the minus strand of DAITMB010000137.1, from coordinate 10,579 downwards.
ACCTACAAAGTAACTACTTTTAGGAACGCGAAAAAAAGTTCTCACCTTTGTAGAAGATTGTCGATCTACCGCTGGCTATCGAGCGACAGGCAATTTTCAGGAAGCGATCTGAGGAGAAGAAATAAAATGGAACTCAAACGATTATTGCGCGTCATTTATCTTCGCAAAATGCGAGACAAGGAATACGTGTCGCGTGCATTGCTTGTGGTTGGATTTGTGGTATTGGTGACGTTGCTCATTCCGCGCTCTTCTCAGGTGAGGTATTATCATGTGCTGGGAGAAAATTGGATGAGGGAACAAGTGGTGGCGCCTTTTGATTTTTCGATTTACAAATCGAAAGACAGCCTCCAAAACGAAATGCGCTTGGTGAGGGAAGCGGTTTTGCCAGTGATGTCGATGGACAGTGCAGCGGTGGAATCAGGCATTTTCGCTGTGCAAAAAGCCCTGGAAGAGCTTTCGGAAAACCTGGAGATGCTGCGAGCAACTGAGTCACGGGCTGATACGACCCGACAACAGGCCCTTAGGGAAAAGTATTTTTTGCAGCAATTGAGCATCAACCCCGACCCATTCATCAGTCAATCCAATGCCTGGATCAAAGCCTCTCGGCAGCAAGTCCCCTTTTTGATTAGGAGAATATATCAGAAAGGCTACGCAGATGGGGTGCCAGAGCAGACCGCATATGTCGCCGTGGCAACAGGGATCGCGACTCAGGTAGAAGTGCCGGTAGCCAGCTTGATTGTTGGCAGGGACCAGCTCCGCACGTGGCTCCAGACCGAAATGCCGGACATGGCTCCGCGCGAAAGGGAATTGCTGAGCCTGATCATCATCAGGCAACTCAAGCCCAATCTTCACTTTGATGCTACCATCACCGAACAAATGCGGACACAGCGGTCCAACTGGGTATCGCCTGTCTTGGAAGAAGTCGAGCAAGGTGAGGTTCTCATCAAAAAGGGAGAGAAAGTCACGCCCTATCACGGGGAGCGACTCATTGCTTTGTCCAAAGAGCTTCAGGTGAGGGGAGGAGAGGAGCAGCCTACAGGCATCGTCGTAGGAAGATTGCTCCTGGTGATGTTGCTGACTTCTTTGCTTCTGACATTTTTGAAAATCAATCGTCCGGGGATCTTTTTCTCCAACTCAAAATTGGCCTTGTTGCTCACCATCCTCTTGCTTGCGGTCGGGGCCATGGTGGTCTGTACTAAGATCAATGAAATCGCCATCCGCCTCTTGGGGCAAAATGGTCCTAATGTGAATTTGGGATACATTTATCTGGCACCAGCTTGTATTGTTCCCATTTTTATCAACAATTTCTTTGACCACCGGGTCGCCTTTTTTGCCAATCTGCTGGTGGCACTATTTGGTGCAGTACTAGTGCAACACGGGCTGGAATATGCGTTCGTGCAGTTGATTGCAGGCACAGTAGCAGTATATAGCCTTCGGAGGTTGCGGAAGCGAGAGGTATTTTTCTACACCTTGGTGTTCATTTTCTTGGGGTACACAACTGCCTATTTGATCTTTAACCTCTATCACCACGGCGTGCTGGACCAGCTCAATCTTAACACATTACTTCTTTTTGGGATCAATGTCTTGTTTACCATCATCGCCTACAACCTCATATACCTCTTCGAACAGGTGTTTCGGGTGACATCGGACCTCACCTACCTCGAACTCCTCGACACCAATCATCCCTTGCTGAAGGACCTTGCCAAAAAAGCACCAGGCACTTTTCAGCATAGCTTGCAAGTCGCCAATATTTCGGAGGCAATTGTCAATGAGATCGGCGGAAATGCGTTGTTGGCGCACGTAGGAGCACTTTATCACGACATAGGCAAAATGGCAAGTCCACGATATTTCATTGAGAACCACAAGGAGGAAAGTGTCCATGAGAATCCCCACGATCGGATGCTAAGTAAAGAGAGTGCGGAAATTATCATCGGCCATGTAGCCAAAGGTGTCGCGATGGCAGAGCGGTATCACCTCCCGACCGAGTTGGTCCAGTTCATTGAGACGCATCACGGGACGACACGGGTAGAATTTTTCTATCGAAAATACCTCCGCGAAAATGGAGAGAGCAACAACAAGGAAGACAACCAATTTCGATATCCCGGCCCATTGCCGTTCAACAAGGAAACGGCAGTGCTCATGCTGGCCGATAGCGTAGAAGCAGCCTCCCGCTCCCTAAAAAATCCGACATCTGATTCGTTGGATTCATTGGTGGACAAAATCATTGACCACAAGATCGCAGACAACCAGTTGGTCAATAGCCCGCTCACCTTTCAGGACATTTCCAAGATTAGAGAGGTGCTCAAGTCCCAGCTTAACACCATCTATCACGGGCGGATCGAATATCCCAAGCCTGCCGAAGAAGTAGCGCCGCTTTCCGGGCTGAAAATCGGGAAGTAAAAACATCAAATGTGCCCAAGGATAGACTGGCAAGTTGGGCATCAGAACAAGGAAAGGGGGAATTTCGTTAGTAAAAACGTAGGTTTTTCTAGATCTTCTACTCTTGTTGAAGGAACGAATAAAAGTGTGATATTCAGTCTCTTTACTCGAGGATTCGGTCTCACCTCCGATTGCTTTCTTTGTAAATATTTCTTGCCATGTGTATCCGGATCATGTTGATTGCGCTGGGGATCAGCGGCAGTCTTTGGGCTCAATCAGTTTGGGACAATTACCAAGACGCTACGGCGCTCGACCCCATTTGGCTGGAAGAAGATGTTCCTTATACTACTACCCCGGAAGTACCTGCGGTGATTTTACAAGACCTTGGCTGGGTATTTTTTGAATCTCATGGACGCACACCCAAGATCTTGTACCAATATCAACGTAGAATCAAGATCCTCACGGAAGAGGGCCTTGGCCTTGCGGATCAAGAAATTAGAATCAACCGCCTCAATGGGCGGGAGTCTTTGTCGGAATGTACGGCGGTGACCTATGCACTCAACCCAGAGGGAGGCGTTTCGGAGCTTCCGATTGATAAAAAAGACATTCAATTGACAAAGGAAGGCGACGAGTGGGTCTATCGTTTTCGTTGCCCGTTTGTGCGGGTAGGATCAGTGATTCAGATCAATTATCAAGTGCGATCAGATCGCTTTTTGCAGCTGCGCCCCTGGGAATTTCAGCAGACCATGCCCGTGCTGTTTAGTTCGATCACCACAAATATTCCTAGCACTTATCGCTATCTTGTCATTCCTGGTGGAGATGTGTCGGGCTTACAAAAATTGATCGGCACTTTTCGCCAGCAGTCAAGCACGCCCTGGTATCCCCTCCAGTCTGGCTTGCAGTCTGGTGCTTCGCGCATGGGTTCCAGAGATTATATCCTGTATCGGGACCTTCAGGGTAAAACGGAGACGTACATCCTGCGTGATCTCCCCGCCATAGAGTTGGGCGAAGTATTTGCTCCAGAAGAAACCAAAGCCTTTGTTTCTTCCCTTCAATGGGAATTGGTCCAGGACGAACTGAGACGAGCCGCCAACGAAAATCTGTTTGACTCCTGGGCACAACTCGACAAAGTGGTCTATCGGCGATTTCGCACCCGAAAGCTCGATCGAAAATATCGAGAGGAGCTACAAGCCAAGGTAGCGAGTCTGGGAAAAGAAGGCCAGGTGGAAAAGGTCGAGAGTATTTATTATTGGTTTCGCCATTCTTTTGAATGGGACAGCACCTTCGCTTATGAGCCGGGAAATCTCAACAAGGCCATGAGCAGTCGGCAGGGGAACTCCGCAGAGCTCAACGCGCTCTTATTGATGGCCTTGCGCATGGCCGGCTTGGAGTCTTGGCCCGTCCTGATCGCCACCCGCGAACATGGCACAGTCAAGGGCCTGTATCCCTTAGCCTCCCAATTCAACCATGTGCTGGTCGCTATCCTGCGCGACGGAGAAGAATTTCTGATGGATGTGGCAGGTGGCGTGGACAAGGCGGGTGTGTTACCGCGTCGGGACCTCAATGGACAAGGATTTTTGCTCAATGGGGAAGGGGGAGCGTGGATGCCACTTCAATCATATCAGCGTGTGAATCAATCGACCTATAGCCGAATGACCATCTCGGAAGAGGGGAAACTGACAGGCGAGGTATCGGTAGTGAGCCAAAATTTCAGTTCTAATCTGGAGGCGGAGCGTTTGGACGAAGTGCAAGAAGATCCGCTGGAGTATTTTCGGCGCTTTGTCTGGCCACAAGCAGCTGTGAACACGTTCAGCAACGGCAGTGTGAAAAAGGAGCAGATTAGACGCACGGATTTGCTGACGGTGAGCTGCGAAGTTACGACGAATGATTACGTGGTAAAAAGTGGCGATTTGCTTTTTGTACGGCCGATGTTGATGAAGACCTTGCAGGTGAATCCCTTCGCAGCAGAGAAACGAACCACTCCCGTAGATCTTTCCTACCCAGTGTGGGAAGCACACATGCTTGGGCTCCGAATCCCGGAAGGCTACGATCTGGTTCAAGTGCCTCAATCCATCCGAGTGGTGATGCCGGGCAATGCAGGACAGTTTACTTTCCACGTGATGGACGACCAGTCCAACATTTTGCATATCACCAGCACCATCCAGATCAACCGTACCCGCTACACAGCCGAAGAATATCAAGCCATCCGCGAATTCTTTAATTTCATTGTCAGTAAACATCAGGAAGACATTGTCATAAAAAAGCGGTCTTAGTAGCTTGCTTTTTCTCTCGGAGCGTCTATATTTGCTAGTGTAAGTGCCGATTATCGGCGACTATTATGAACGGAAGAAGACAAAATATTTGGTGGTGGCATCTCACGAATTACCTTTCGTAGGGAGCAACACCTGTGTCCATTCCTTAGTGTCGGGCCTGCTACTACGAAATAGCAGGCCCGATTTTTTTTGGAACGCTGAGGGAATAAATCACCGGAGCTTGCGCAGAGATTTTGTTCGAAGCTAAGGAAGAAAAGCCGAGCCTAGCGAGCTAGGTGAGGGTTTTCTGACACAGGATTCGGGCAAAAGCTCAAGCAAGAATGTAGAATTATTTTTGAAGCGTTCCTTGTTCCAGCCGCTCGGCTACTTCCTTGAGTTCATTCCCCCGATTCATCAGACCGATTTTCAGCCATGTACCGATACCTGACTTTGCACAGAGAGCGCCTTGCCGACACCGTGACCCCGGTGAGCGCGTATTTGCGCCTGAGAGACCATTTTGCAATCAATCTGCTACTAGAGAGCAGTGATTACCACAGCGCCGAGACCAGCTTTTCCTACCTCTGCTGTGACCCGCTGGGGAGCTTCTCAGTGGAAGAGGGCTTGGCCACGGCAACCTATCCCGATGGAACTACACAGACCTTGCCTGTGAAGGAAGTGGGTCAACTTCCGGGAATGCTTCGGGACTTTTCGCGCAGCTTCGCAGGTGATATCCTGCCCATGAAATTTGCCTACCAAGGGCTCTTTGGCTACCAGAGTTACGATGTGGTGCGGCACTACGAGACCGTGAAAATCGGGAGTTATCCCGATGACGAGCGCCGGATCCCGGACATGCTGTACTACTTTTTTCGATTTGTGCTGGTGTTCGACCATTTTCACAATCGCCTCTACCTCTTCGAACATCGCCCAGAGGGACAGCCCACCCGCTTGCATGAGGTGGAGCGCATCCTCGACCAGCAGACGGTCCCCAGCTTTCGGTTTCGGATGCAGAATGCCGAGACGACGTCCCTGAGTGACGAAGATTACCTCCAGATGGTGCGCCGGGGCATCGCGCATTGCCAGCGCGGTGACGTGTTTCAGATGGTGCTATCACGCCAGTTTCGCCAGACATTTGAAGGAGATGAGTTCAATGTGTATCGCGCCTTGCGCTCCATCAATCCCTCGCCTTACCTCTTTTTTGGAGATTTCGGAAGCTTCAAGCTCATGGGGTCATCACCAGAAGCGCAGCTGGTGATTCAGAACCGCAATGCGGTGATTCACCCCATAGCTGGGACATTTCGTCGCACGGGCCGCGATGTAGAAGATTTGGAGCTCGCCCGTCGGCTTGCCGCTGATCCCAAAGAGAATGCCGAGCACGTGATGCTCGTGGACCTAGCTCGCAATGACCTGAGTCGCCATGGCACGCAGGTCAAGGTGGACACCTACAAAGAGATCCAGTATTACTCCCACGTGATTCACCTCGTGTCCAAGGTCTCCGCGACCATTGGCGAGGAAGTCTCCCCGCTCCAATTGGTGGCTGATACCTTCCCGGCAGGCACGCTCTCGGGTGCACCCAAGCACATGGCCATGCAGTTGATCGATCGCTACGAACCCCACAACCGTGGGTTTTATGGAGGCTGTATCGGATTTCTTGGCTTAGACGGCAGTTTCAATCATGCCATCATGATCCGCTCCTTGCTTTCCAAGGGCAACACCCTGTACTATCAGGCAGGTGCTGGCGTGGTGTCGAAGTCGGTACCCGAAAACGAGCTGCAAGAAGTGCACAACAAGCTCGCAGCGCTCCGGCAAGCCTTGCAATTTGCCGAAGAGGTAGGTGCAGGAGCTACTACACTTGTAGGGCTAAACGGCAAGGCGTAGCTGCAAGAACTCCTCAGCAGCGATGTTACCCGTGTTTTTCAGCAATTCTATCTTCTCTTTTCACACACAAACATGAACATTCTCGTTCTCGACAACTACGACTCCTTCACCTATAACCTTGTGCACATGCTGCGCGAGCTTGGCTACGGCGATCGGCTGGAGGTCCACCGCAATGATCAGATTCGGCTAGAAGAGGTGGAGCGATTTGATAAAATCATCCTTTCTCCCGGGCCCGGCATCCCTTCCGAAGCGGGCGTTATGCCCGAATTGATCCGCGAATACGGTGGGCGAAAGCACATATTTGGGGTGTGTCTTGGTCACCAGGCCATTGCAGAAGTCTATGGTGCGCAGATTTACAACATGCCCGAGGTTTTGCATGGAGTTGCCACCGATGTGCAGGTGACAGCCAAGGAAGACTTGCTCTTTCGCGGCGTCCCGACGAGTTTCTCCATTGGTCGCTATCACTCTTGGGCTGTGAAGCCGGAGAGCCTCAATGGAGAGCTGGAAGTCCTCGCACTGGATCGCCACGGCGAAATCATGGCCCTGAGACATAAGCAGCATTTGGTTTTTGGGGTGCAATTTCACCCTGAGTCCGTGATCACAGATCATGGGATGCGTCTCTTGAAAAATTTTCTCGACATTCCTGTTCATCGCAGCATCCAGCAGGATGCCCCCATCGAAATCGATATGCGGCGCGTACTGCAACACTTGCTCGGCCACGGCAGCTTGTCAGGCCAGGAAGCTCAAGCCGTGCTCACGCGCATTGCCTTAGGCGAAGTCAATCCGGCTCAGGTGGCGGCTTTTCTCACGGTGTACATGATGCGGAGCATCACCGTGGAGGAATTGGGAGGATTTCGGGAAGCCATGCTGGCGCTGTGCGTGCCTGTGGACCTCTCCGAATACGACCCTATCGACCTTTGCGGCACAGGCGGAGACGGTAAAGATACTTTTAATGTGTCCACATTGGCGAGCTTTGTGGTGGCTGGTGCCGGAGTACCCGTTGCAAAGCACGGCAACTATGGCGTCTCCTCGATCTCGGGGTCTTCGAATGTGATTGAGCGTCTCGGCGGAAAATTCACCAATGAGCTACCCAAATTGCGGCAGCAAATGGAGGCAGCCAGGATTTGTTTTCTTCATGCGCCCCTGTTTCACCCAGCGATGAAGCAGGTCGCACCCATACGCAAAGAGCTGGGTGTGAAAACCTTTTTCAATATGCTTGGTCCTATGGTGAACCCAGCATTTCCGCGCAAGCAATTGGTGGGGGTGTTTTCACTGGAGCTGGCGAGGATCTACGGCTATTTGTATCAGCAGTCCGACAAGGCTTTCACGATCCTACACAGCTTGGATGGCTATGACGAAGTGGCACTCACCGGAGCCACACGCGTCATTGATCGACAGGGGGAGCGACTGATCAATTCCCAAGACCTGGGTTTGCAGACAGTTTCGCCCCTGGCAATCAGGGGGGGAGCGACGGTGGAGGAGGCTGTAGAAATTTTTCTGCGAATCCTGGATCGACGGGGGACGCCAGCGCAGGAAGACGTGGTGATCGCCAATGCAGCCATGGCGATTCACACAGCTCGCCCTGATCAATCGTTGAAGGCTGCGGTAGAAATGGCAAGAGAATCTCTCCACAGTGGCGCCGCTCAAGCAGCTTTGAATGCGCTTTTGGCGGTGTCTCAGGATTGAACATGAGCAAAGGTGTTGAAAATTTTATTGCGGTAGCCAGCAAATCAAGTCTTCCATTCCATTGAATCTCTTCCCAAACCCATTCCTGCGAATTATCAACCACATGAATATTCTCGAAGAAATCATCGCCCATAAGCACGTCGAAGTGGCACAGCGAAAAGCGGCTTTCCCAACCAGCTTACTAGAGAAGAGTCCGCATTTTCAATCCCCTGTGGTATCGTTGAGTCAACACGTGAAGCGATCTGATTTATCAGGAATCATCGCCGAGATCAAGCGAAAATCGCCCTCTCAAGGGGATATTCACCCCTTGGTGGATGTGGCGCGCGTATCGACCGGCTATGTGCAGGCAGGAGCTTCGGCTCTGTCGATTCTCACGGACGAGACGTTTTTTGGGGGCAGCAACGCCGACCTTAGCGTAGCGCGGAAGCTGAATGCCTGTCCGATCTTGCGGAAAGACTTTGTCATCGACGAGTACCAAATCATCGAAGCCCGCGCGATCGGCGCAGATGCCATTTTGCTGATCGCTGCCTGCCTCTCAGCAGAAGTGATCCGGCAATTGGCGGGAGTTGCGCAAGGACTTGGCTTAGAAGTGTTGCTGGAAGTTCACAGTGAAGCGGAACTAGATCGAAGCCTGTGCGATGAGGTGCAACTCATCGGTGTAAACAACCGCGATCTTCGGACATTTCGGGTGGATGTAGAAACCTCTTTGGCGCTGGTAAACAAAATTCCCTCTTCATTTACCAAAGTCACCGAAAGTGGCTTGAGCGATCCCGCGCAGGTGATTCGCTTGCGGGAAGCAGGGTTTGAGGGCTTTTTGATGGGGCAAAAATTCATGGAAAGCTCCCAACCAGAAGTGGCTTGCGCAGAGTTCATCGCCAAACTCCGCGAATTGCAGCTTGGCTGAGTAGAATAGCAAGGCACGATTCTCCAAATGCGATTTTCAAAAGTAGTTCGCACATGAAAAAGTTAAAAGTATGTGGACTTCGGGACCCAGATAATCTGGAAGCCGTGTTGGCCCTTCAGCCAGACTTCGTGGGATTCATTTTCTATGTTCGGTCCTCGCGCTTTGTCGGAGGACACCTGCCGCCTCATGTGGCGCGGCAGATCGATCAAGCTAAGAAGGTAGGCGTCTTTGTAGATGAAGCGCAGGGCGAGATCGAAGATCAAATTGATGCCTATGGGCTTGACTTGGTGCAACTTCATGGGAAAGAACATCCCTCCCTATGTGCATCATTGCGTAGGCAGGGCGTGGGCGTGATCAAAGTGTTTTCCATTGAAAAGATGGCAGATTTTGATGGGTTGGCCGCCTATCAAGACAATGTCGATTATTTTCTGTTCGACACGAAAGGGGAGTTGCCCGGCGGCAATGGGGTGGCATTTGATTGGCACCTGTTGCAGCATCATTCGGGGGACACACCTTATTTCCTCAGTGGCGGCATCGGACCCGAACATGCGAGCACCCTGCGCGATCTCGACTTGCCGGGGCTGTTTGCGCTGGACATCAACAGTAAATTTGAAATTAAACCTGGCCTCAAAGACACCACCAAAATCCAAGCATTCCAGCAGGCGCAAAAAAGGCCTGGGGCGTGATGTTTTCTCATTATTTCATTCGCCCAGATAAGCGTTCGCCCATATTCAAATAAAACTCAACTACCTACCAGCATGAGCTTTCAAGTCACAGAACAAGGATACTACGGACAGTTTGGAGGGGCTTTTATCCCCGAAATGCTATATCCAAACGTGGAAGAACTGCGGTCGCGCTATCTCGACATCATAGCTGAACCAGAATTTCAGGCGGAGTTCAGGCAGTTGCTGAAGGACTACGTAGGGCGACCGACGCCACTGTATTTTGCGAAGCGCCTTTCCGAGAAATATCAAACCAAAATTTATCTCAAGCGGGAGGATCTTTGTCACACAGGCGCCCACAAAGTGAATAACACCTTGGGACAAATCTTGCTGGCGAAGCGACTGGGCAAGAAAAAGATCATCGCTGAGACCGGAGCCGGACAGCATGGCGTGGCGACAGCGACGGTTTGTGCCTTGATGGGAATGCCTTGCATCGTGTACATGGGGGCCGTGGACATTGAGCGGCAGCAGCCCAATGTGCAGCGGATGACTATGCTTGGCGCGGAAGTGCGTCCTGCTTTGAGCGGGAGCCAAACCCTCAAAGACGCCACCAACGAGGCGATGCGTCACTGGATCAATCACCCCGAAGACACACACTACATCATTGGTTCGGTCGTGGGACCACATCCGTATCCAGACATGGTAGGCCGTTTTCAGTCGGTGATCAGCGAAGAGATCAAGGCGCAATTGCTCGAAAAAGAAGGGACAGAGTGGCCTGATTATGTGCTCGCCTGCGTCGGTGGGGGAAGCAATGCGATGGG
>DAITMB010000136.1:0-12203 GCA_036835375.1 Bacteroidota bacterium | reverse complement strand
GCGCGAATTCCGCTGAGCGTAGCAATGACCTCCGGTCCAATGGTGACCCGCGCGCTGGGCAATATTTGCCCGCCAATGAGCATCGTGCGAATCCCAGGACGATCAGCCAGCTCGTTGGCGACGGGCAGACTGTTGGTGAATACGGTCAACTTCAAGTCGGCAGGGAGAATACGCGCCAACTCTAAGTTGCTGCTGCCCCCATCCATAAGAATGACTTGCTCTGACTGAAGGTGATCCAGGGCGATCCGGGCGAGTTGTTTTTTTTCTTCTTGTGCATACACAGCCCGGTCCCGAAAATCATAGGGATTGCGGCTCAGGAGCATCGCGCCGCCATGTACTTTTTTGATGAGGCCCTGATCCGATAATTCCTTTAAATCCCTGCGGATTGTGTCCTCCGAGACCTCCAGGTGTTGGCTAAGGTCCAAGGTGAATACTTTGCCGCCTTGAGTCAGTAGGGACAGAATTTGCTGTTGGCGTTCTTCCTTGAGCATTTTTGCGTTTTTGTGCAGCAAATATGCAGTGTTGTGCTGGTTATTCCAAATTATCCTGCGTTTATGTGCGCTTTAAAAAATAGATTGGCTACTGTTTTTGGTGTTTTACCCCTATCCATTTCCGCAAAAATCCATGTTTACTTTCAAAATCCATGTAGATTGCCTCTCATGAAACGCCTCTTGATTACTCACATTACCGCTCTGTTGGCCTGCCTATTATCGACGTTTTCCCTGCTCGCCCAGCGCAGCGCAGATGACTTTTTTTTCAGGCGCCAAGTCCAGGAGCAGCTCGTCTTGCTGCGAAATGAACAAGGGCGTCTGCCCATTCTAGACCTCAGCGGCGAGAAAATCTGCGTTCTGAGCCTGGGGGAACGAGGCCCCTCCACGTTACAGCAGACCCTGAAATACTATGCCGATTGTGAGTGGATATCTATCCCATACGGCGATCTCGACGGCCCGCAAAAGCTCAGCCGCCTGTTGCAGGAAAAGAAGCGACTCGTCCTCAGTTGGCATCGGCCTTCGGAGTGGGACAGCCTACCGCCTGGCGTAATCGCCGCTTGGCAAGAGGCAGTGGGGTCTCAAATAGTCGCCTATGGCACTGCCGTGGTAGTGGTCGTAGCGGAAGCTTCCTCGCTGAGGCGCTTCCCTTCTCTGGAAAAAGCAGGCCACTTGTTGTTGACTGGGGGAGAACTGCCGACTTATGAAAGCTTGGCTGCGCAGGTTATTATGGGAGCTGAAGCTTGTACAGGGAGATTGGTGGAGGATGTGTCAACGTTTTTTCTTCGGGGAAATGGCCTTCGGCTCGGCGGCGGGTTGCGGCTTCGATACAGCCATCCGGAAGCGGTGAATTGGTCGGGAGAGGACTTGAGCCGTCGCATTGACTCGATTGTTTATGCAGGAATCAAGGCCCGTGCTTTTCCGGGCTGCCAGGTCTTGGTAGCAAAGGATCATCAGGTGATTTTTCATAAGACTTATGGCTTTCACACCTATGATAGCCTCCGGCCAGTAAACGAATTTGACCTCTACGATTTGGCGTCTGTGACGAAGGTCACGGGCCCATTGCCCATTTTGATGAAGCTTCATGATGATGCTGTGATTGGGTTGGATGTGCCAATGGCGTCCTATTGGCCCGATTTTTTTGCTTCGGACAAGGGAAGGATCACCCTACGTGAAGTGCTGGCTCACCAGGCTGGACTAAAGCCCTACATTCGATTTTATGAGCAAACGCAGCGCCCGAATGGCAAATTTCGTGGCAGGACCGTGAGCGCGGATTCCTCTGAGAGCTACTCGATGAAGGTGACCGAGGAGATGTATCTTCATCGACGTTGGGAGAAGGTGATTCTCAAGGGAATTCGCGACACGGCCTTGCTTCCTGTTGGAGAATATCGCTATTCGGATTTGTCCTTCATGGTGTTTCCCGACATGATTCGGATGCTGACGAGGCAGCCGTATGAGGCCTATTTGCGAAAAGAATTTTTGGATCCGCTAGGAGCCGGGCGCATGGGATTTCTGCCCTTGAGATGGGCGAGTTTGGCGGAAATTGTGCCTACTGAATATGACGCTGTGTTTCGGCAAGGATTGGTGCATGGCTACGTCCACGATGAGAATGCAGCGATGCGCGGCGGGATATCTGGACATGCCGGATTATTTGCAAATTATCATGATGTAGCAAAAATATTTCAAATGTATCTTAATGGGGGGACCTACGGTGGGCGACAATTTTTGAGTCGAGAGACGCTGAATACCTTTACTTCTTACCAATTTGAGGGGAATCGCCGTGGTTTAGGATTCGATAAACCACCTCGAAAGGGAATGGAGGCCAGCTATGTATCTCCCCGTGTCAGCGAGAAGAGTTTTGGCCACTCAGGCTATACCGGCACTTTTGTATGGGCTGACCCCGCCACGGGCCTGCTTTTGGTTTTTCTATCCAATCGGGTTTATCCCAGCAGGGAGCAGCAAGGACTGTCAGAAATGAAGATCAGGGAAGCATTGCAAGAGGTGCTTTACACCCCAAAAGAAGCAGTTTGGCGCAGATAGGAGGGATTTTTTCACAATTGACCAATCAAGAAACGGCAAGCGGGTGGCATTATTTTTGGCAGTGTAATATCGTCAGATAAAATCAAATTCGGCGTTCGCTTCTCCATCATTTTCAGAAAGTTCGGTGAAGCGGTATTTTCGAAAAATCCTTATTTGGCCATGTAAGCAAAATTTGCAAGCCTATGTAACAATCCCTACTTTTGACTACCAAACGTCTTCCGAAGGTCAGGACAGTGCCACATTCAATTTCCTCCCTTCACAGCTCTTCGCCCATCCAGACATCGCTGATTTTTTCATTCCATTCATCTTCTCAGGAGGATGAATGCTTCAGGTTTTTATAGTAGGAACGGTTTCTCCAAAATTATCAGGGAACAAAAACATGATTCGCAAATTACAGTTCTTCGTCGGATTCTTTCTACTTGGCCTTCTGGGGTTCATAGGAAGTGCGCAGGCCCAAACCGCGCCTATCCTCCAGGTATGCCAGCTTTCCGACTTCACTGCCGGACCGTTTGGGCACTCCATTTATCTTCACTACTTGCCTGGGGCCGTCACTCCCCGCTATCGCTGGGATGCCAATGGAGGGATATTTACGATCTACGCTGACAGTACCGCACGGGTCACAGGTCGGGTATTCAACGACTCCTTACCGAATTGGCAATGGGACATCGATTTTTGGTTTATAAACCAAAAAGATTTCGCCTCTTGGTCGGCATTAGGGCGCGACGTAAAAATTGAATATGCACCTGCTAGTCTCGTGAATGCGAATAAGCCTGACTGGCTTTTTTGGGAATTTGATAGCACACGAAGCAGAATTTTTGGTGTGCCGGGCACCCACTTCGACGGGGACACGCTGTTGATTCGTCACAATCCACCAAATCGTGAATTTGGCTTGCAGTATGGTGTTGCAGCCAACGCCAAGAATGGAAATTTTGGGATGTCAGGCTGGTTTCTTTTCAGCGGAAGCTATTCTGGTTATGGAGACATCAACGTGAATGCAACTTGTGGTCCCCCACCTTGTACGCTTGCGGGTAGCTCCCAAGCCATTTGCCAGACTGATAGCACGTTTGCTGCATCGGTTACCATCACCAGTTCTGGTGGGACAGTCAGCATAACGGATGACTACCTCACGCCAGCTCTTTTAGTCAATGGTCCGGGAACCTATCTATTTGGTAGCTATCCCAGCAATGCCTCTGTGACGATTTTTCTGAGTGAGCCTTCGTTGACAGGTTGTGAGGACACTCTTGCGAGCATCACGACGGATTGCACGCCTCCTCCTGTGTGCGAGGCTGACATTCAGGCTGCCATGGCTGCCTGTGTGACCGACAGCACATTTGGGCTCACTGTGACCATTGCTGGCAGCGGGTCATACATCCTCTCGGACAACCAAGGCACAGCACCTTTGCTGGGATTGGGTGCGGGAACGTATTCTTTTGGAACCTATCCATCTGGAACGGTCGTGACGATTTTCCTGACTGACCCTTCCATTGCAGGCTGTGCCGACACCCTCGGCGGCCTCACTGCGACCTGCGTGTCGGCTCCTGTGTGCGAAGTCGAGATCGACTCTGCGACTGCTGCTTGCAATTCCGACAGCACATTTTCCATCACGGTGAGTTTCACAGGCGTGGGACCATTCACACTTTCAGACAATCAAGGAACTGTGCCTGTCACAGGGCTTACTGGGGGCAGTGTCGTGTTTGGGAATTATGCTTCTGGAACGATTGTGACGATTTTCCTGACTGATCCTTCCGTCGCAGCTTGTGCAGATACCCTCACGGGTCTCACGGCGACGTGTGTAGCTCCGCCTGTTTGTGATGTGGCGATTGACTCGGCAAGTGCTGTTTGCAAATCAGATAGCACTTTTGAGGTAGTGGTGAGTTTCGTTGGCGCAGGGCCTTTCACCCTCTCGGACAATCAAGGAACTGCACCTGTAACAGGGTTGAGTGGAGGCACCTATTCTTATGGGACTTACCCTTCGAATGCCGTGGTGAAGATTTTTCTCAGCGATCCTGCTTTTCAGGCCTGTGTAGATTCCCTTGCTGGGCTGACTGCCTTGTGTGAGCCGCCACAGTTGATCTGTGGAGTAGTGGTGGACACGCTCTACTCTTCCTGTGCCACGGACACGAGTTTCACGGTATTCGTGCAGTTCTCTGGTGCAGGAAATAATTTCCAGATCAGCGATGATCAAGGAAGCACACCCGTAGGAGGTCTCACAGCTGGCTTGTATTCCTTCGGAAATTATTTCAACTCAACCGAAGTTCTCATCACCGTAACAGATCTCACGATTCCGGGTTGCGACACGACCGTAGGGCCCGTCACAGCTGATTGTACGCCGGTGGCACTCTGTGACCTGTCAATTAACAGTGCGGTGGTCAATTGTGTTTCGGACTCCACATTCGAGGTGGTCGTAGAGATTTTAGGAACAGGATCCTTCTATCAAATATTTGATAATCAAGGCAGTTTTCCGCTCTTTCCTGTCGCTGCTGGGTTCTACACCTTTGGGCCTTATGTCAGTGGAAGCCAAGTCGCCATTTCGGCCATGGACTTTGCCATTTTCAACTGTTTTGCGAGTGTGACGGTGACGGATACTTGTAGCTCAAGTGGTAGTTTCCTACCTGAAGCTGAGCTGTGGGCAGATCCTGTGGATCAACAGATCATGCTGAGCTGGCACGCTGAAAAGCCGTCTTTGCTGTCGGGCTTCTTTGTCCAGCGGAGTGTTGACCCTGAGTTTGAGACAGATTGGCAAACGATCGCCTGGGTTCCCATGAGCCTCCCGATTCCTGCACCGGCCGCATTTGAGTATGCTGATACACAGGTCAGCCCGAATATCGAATACACATACCGGCTCAAGCTGGTCCCCAGCATTGGTTCCCACCTAATGTCGAATGAAGCTTCGGCTACCATCGAGATGGATGGATCTGTGTGGATCGGGGATTTTTATCCTAACCCTGTGGGTAGCGGCGAGATCAACTTCGGGATGACAACTCCTCGCATAGGACAAATGACTTGGTCGATATTCAATACCGTTGGCACCGTGATGAGAAGCGGTAGTGAAAAAGCGCTCACCGGAACCCATACCTACCAAGTGGATGTCGCAGGCCTCAACAGTGGGATCTACTTCCTTCAAGTGTGGTTTGATGGACAATGGATTCGTACAAAGAAGATTCTCGTAACGAACTAGTCCGGTATCGCTGTAGCGTCAGGTCATGATTGAGTGTCCCATTGGGACTGTCCCTACTACCTAATCAAGGAGTCCGCGAGAGATATTCTCAGCGGACTCTTTTTTTGGATGAAAATGTAGCGTATGCGAGGCGCTGTGCAGGCCTTTTACTTATGCATAGCAGCATCGGTTCTTCCAGCATGAGTTTCTGAGCATGAATAGATTAAATAGGAAGGAAGCAGACAATCTCACCTCAACTAACTCATCTCACTAAAGTCATCTTAACTCCTTACCATAATCAGCACATTTGGCCCATACCAGGGCTAGCTTACAGGGGTGATAGAGAGACTTACCTATCATTTGGGCCATCCATGTAGGCTGGTCGATCCTTCCCCGCATATTCCTTCTTACTTATCTCATATCTCATGGCAACATCTGAAAAAATCTTCCGCAGCTCCGCCCTCGAAGGGAAAGTCCAGCACAAGGCCCTGCTCGCGTGGGTCCATGACATGGCGACCATGTGCCAACCAGACATGGTATATTGGTGCGACGGATCAGAAGAAGAGTACAAATTCTTCACCGGCCTCTTGGTGGAAAAAGGAGTTTTCATTCGACTGAATGAAGAAAAACGGCCCAATAGTTTCATGAGCTTCTCAGATCCCAGCGATGTGGCCCGGGTAGAAGACAGAACTTATATCTGTAGTCGCCGCAAAGAGGATGCAGGGCCTACGAACAATTGGGAGGAGCCGCGTGCGATGAAGGCAAAGTTGGAAAAAGTGTTTGAGGGATCCATGAAGGGCCGCAACATGTATGTCATTCCCTTCTGTATGGGCCCTTTAGGCTCTCCCATGGCAGAAATAGGCGTAGAAGTGACCGACTCAGAGTATGTGGTTGCCAACATGCGCATCATGACCCGCATCGGCGTCCAAGTCATGGACGCGCTGGGCCAGGGCGACTTTGTGCCGTGTCTCCACTCGGTAGGAGCACCCTTGGCTCCGGGACAAAAGGATGTTCTCTGGCCTTGTAATCCAGAGACCAAGTACATCGTGCACTTTCCAGAAGATCGCTCCATTTGGTCTTACGGCAGCGGATATGGTGGAAATGCGTTGCTAGGCAAAAAATGCTTCGCGCTGCGAATTGCCTCAAATATGGCGCGGGAAGAAGGATGGCTGGCGGAGCACATGCTCATTTTGGGGGTAGAAGATCCCAACGGCGAGAAATCCTATGTCGCTGCGGCTTTTCCGAGCGCCTGTGGCAAGACCAATTTTGCCATGATGATTCCACCCGAGTCGATGGGAGGGTGGAAAGTTACCACGGTCGGCGATGACATTGCCTGGATCAAGCCCGGACCCGATGGCAGGCTATATGCCATCAATCCAGAATATGGATATTTCGGTGTAGCACCCGGCACCAATTACGATACCAATCCCAACGCGATGCATGCTATCGCAGCCAACTCCATCTTTACCAATGTCGCCCTCACAGCCGACGGAGATGTGTGGTGGGAAGGGCTGACGAAGGAAGTACCAGCAGGGTTGACAGACTGGCATCGCAATCCTTATGACCCGGCTAGTGGCAAGCCAGCGGCCCACCCAAATGCTCGATTCACGGCTCCTGCTTCCCAGTGTCCTAGCATCGACCCTGAGTGGGAAAATCCTCAGGGAGTCCCCATTGCGGCCTTCGTATTTGGTGGAAGGCGCAGCAATACCATTCCGCTGGTATATCAATCTTTCAACTGGAATTTTGGGGTGTACATGGCCGCGACCATGGGCTCAGAAATGACTGCAGCTGCGGCTGGCACGATTGGCAAGGTGCGGCGAGACCCTTTTGCTATGCTTCCATTTGCGGGCTACCACATGGGTGATTACTTCAACCACTGGCTCCAGTTTGGGCGTGCTCTGCCCAATCCACCGCGTATCTTTGGCGTCAACTGGTTTCGGAAAGATGATCAAGGCAAATTCCTTTGGCCAGGATTTGGGGACAACATGCGCGTCCTGAAGTGGATCGTGGAGCGCTCCAGAGGTCAGGCAAAGGCCCTTGAAAGCCCGATCGGCTGGATGCCTCAATATGAAGACTTGGACTGGTCTGGATTAGAAGGATTCACCAGAGAAGACTTCAACAACCTCATGACTGTGGAAGGGGATGAGTGGAAAGCCGAGATGCTGCTGCATGAGGAGCTTTTCACGAAGCTCTATGACAAATTGCCCAAAGAGTTTTTCTTCATGAGAGAACTCATGCTCTCAAGCTTGTGGCGTTCGCCTGAACACTGGGGCCTTGCGCCCGAGCGGGTATAAGGCGAGAAGGGGAAATCGCTTAGGATGAAACCTTGGCGCGTATCCCCTCGCTTGCCCAAGAACGATGACGAAACAACCGTTCATGATTGGAAACATCAATCGAGAACGACAAGTAATTTGTTAGAACCCTTCCTGAAATAGCTAAGCGATGCCTCTAGCGATCAGTCCCGATTCAGGGAAGGTCGCGGAGGTATTTTTGTTTGACTGGCAATCGCGTTGTTATTAAGCTCATAGGGTACTTTTAGAGTACTTTTGGGGAAGTCTTCACAGACGATTTTGAAAAGGCTGACTAAAATTAAATTTTCTGTGAGTGTTTGGATTTCTCCTATTGTATTGGCAGTTTTAACGCAGTTCATATTTTTATCACACTCCCTGTTTATCAGCCTCATCCCACTTTGTTATGGACAGTCAACCATCCTTTGCGCCACACAAGTTTTCCTTCAAGGGAACAGGCGGGCAGTTGTTTATCATCCAACTCGTCAACGTGCTTTTGTGCATTGTCACCCTCGGTATTTATTATCCTTGGGCAAGGGTCAATGTCATGAGGTTTCTCTATGAAGAATCGCTTTTCCAGGGACAGCCTTTTACCTTCCATGGTACGGGCAAAGAGATGTTTATCGGGTTTCTCAAATTGATTGGTATTTATGCACTGATTGCTCTCATGGTCGTTTACGGAGGAGGGATTGGGATCGCGTTGGCCTACTTTGCTCTTTTGCTTCTGATCCCTGTAGCGATCCATGGACTATACAAATACCGAATGTCACGATCTAGCTGGCAGGACATTCGATTCAGCTATCATGGCGATCTCGGAGAATTGATTAAGATCTGTGTCAAAGGCATTTTACTCACAATCTTGACCTTTGGGATTTACGGTGCGTGGTTTAGTATGGAATTGAATCGATATGTCATAGGAAATGTTCAAGCAGGAAGTGCCAAGTTTGGATTTGATGGCAAAGGGAATGAATACTTTAAGATTTTCTTTATCGGATATCTGCTGACCATTGTGACTTTTGGCATCTATGGCTTTTGGTGGATAAGAGACCTATTCAACTTTTCTTACAATCACACTTTCATTAATCTTGAAGAAGAAAGTTACGCTTTCAAAGGGAATATCACCGTCGGAAAGGTATTTGAGCTCACGATCGTGAATATCCTAATTGTTGTCTTTACTCTGGGAATTGGAACACCTTGGGCACTTGTACGCACGTTGCGATACAGCTTTGACCACATTGAGTTGGATGGCGCATTCGACGTATCGCGGATCCAGCCAGTGGAGCATGAAGATTTCTCCGATGCATTGGGAGAAGGCTTGATCGATTCCTTGATCTAACTTCCACATACACAATGGTCTGAGGAATGATTGGATTTCGGTTTGCCGATTGGGGAAGGAATGACTTATTTTGTGCCTGATTCTGATTACCAGTTATCTTCTATTTCGCTTACCTCAATCATTGTTCATGCCCAGCGCAGAAATCCATACCGCCAAAGGCCTTTTAAAGGTCAACTTCTTCGAAAAAGATGCCCCCAAGACAGTCGCTAACTTCATGAAGCTGTCCAAAGAGGGGTTTTATGATGGACTCATTTTCCACCGCGTGATTCCCGATTTCATGATTCAGGGCGGATGCCCCGAAGGCACCGGCAGAGGAGGTCCAGGCTACAAAATCGACTGTGAACTCACAGGCGCAAATCAGTATCACGACCGGGGGGTTCTTTCCATGGCTCATGCAGGAAGAAACACTGGAGGATCTCAGTTTTTCATTTGCCACAATCGCCAGAACACCGCCCACCTTGACCGTAACCACACAGTATTCGGTCAAGTGGTCGAAGGCTTGGAAGTGATTGACCTCATTAAAGCCGGTGATAAAATCACCAAAGTGGTGATCCACGAGTAGCATACTTTTGCGTGAGGCTGCTGCCACACACAATCATCCCAAGCCCCGCGAATCGTCGTGAACGACCTTTCGGGGGGCTGTTTGTTTACGGAGCTCCCCTCAACGACTCAATTTATTTCTGAAGGGGATGACGTGTTTTTCAGGCGCAAGGCAGTAACTTGGCAGGGTCCAAACACTGCCGAATGAACGCAAGACACCGAGCCATAGAGTGGATCAACCGCCGCCCCAGTTCTGCCCCGATTTCCCGAAAACCGCCAGCAGGGGTGTTTGGCGAAAATGTATTCGATCGGGAAATGATGAAACACTACTTGGTGAAGGAGGTGTTTCAGGCGTTGCAGCGGACCATCGAGCGGCGGGAACTTCTGGACAGGGCCTTGTCCGATCCAGTCGCCAATGGAATCAAGGCTTGGGCCTTGGATCGTGGTGCAACCCATTTCACCCATTGGTTTCAGCCTCTCACCGGGCGAGCTGCCGAGAAGCATGAATCTTTCCTGGAAATCAGCGATGGAGAGGCGATCCACAAATTTTCTGGCTCCGAGCTGGCGCAGCAAGAGCCCGACGCCTCATCATTTCCTTCAGGAGGCCTACGGTCCACGTTCGAAGCCCGGGGATACACCGCTTGGGATTGTAGCTCTCCGGCATTTTTGTTCGAGACGACCCACGGCAAGACGCTTTGCATCCCTACCATTTTTGTCTCTTACCTTGGAGAGGCGCTTGATTACAAAATCCCTTTGCTCAAGTCTGTTCGGATCCTAGAGCAGGCTAGCTTGGAAGTATGCAAGCTATTTGATGAAAGCATCAAGCGAGTCTATCCAACCTTGGGCCTGGAGCAAGAATATTTTTTGGTGGACCGCTCGCTGCACGACTTGCGTCCCGATCTCATGATGACCGGGCGCACCCTCGTCGGCGCCTCCCCAGCGCGAGGCCAGCAGTTGGATGACCACTATTTTGGATCCATTCCCGAGCGCGTATTTGCCTTCATGAATGAACTAGAGGAGGAATCGCATCGGCATGGGATCCCCATGAAAACGCGGCACAACGAAGTCGCCCCCGGACAGTTTGAATGCGCTCCCGCTTTCGAACCGATCAACGTGGCGCTCGATCACGGGCTGCTGGTCATGGACCTCATCGACCGGATCGCGCGAAAGCACCACTTTGTGGCATTGCTCCACGAGAAGCCTTTCGATGGACTCAATGGGTCCAGCAAGCACAACAACTGGTCGCTCATGACCGACGCCGGAAAAAACCTCTTGGCGCCTGGCAAGGATCCACAAGAAAACTTGATGTTCTTGGCATTTTTCGTCTCGGTGATCTTTGCGGTGTATGAATATGCAGATCTGCTCAGCTCCAGTGTCGCCTCTCCCGGCAATGACCTTCGCCTCGGAGGCCAGGAAGCCCCGCCGGCGATCATTTCGGTATTCATCGGACGCTTTCTCACCCGCATTCTCAACGACATTGAGAATCCGCCCCGTAAGCGCAAGCATGAGCCCGAAGACGACCTTTTGCGTCTGGGGATCAATGAAATTCCAGAACTGCTGCTGGACAACACCGATCGAAATCGCACCTCCCCCTTTGCATTCACGGGCAATAAGTTTGAGTTCCGCGCAGTGGGTGCTTCCGCGAACAGCTCCAACGCCATGACGATCCTGAATGTGATTGTCGCCGACAAGCTACTGGAAGTGAAGGAGCAAGTGGATGCCAAAATGCGCCGGGGCAGGCCCCTGGAATATGCCCTGCTAGATGTGCTCAAAGAGTTCATCGCGGAGAGCCGTCCCATTCGCTTCGAGGGAGATGGCTACAGCCAGGATTGGATTCGCCAGGCCAAGTCACGGGGGCTGAAGGAGCACCGCCACACCCCCAATGCGCTGGACTCCATGCTGGATCCGCGAAGCATTGAGCTGTTTGCGAGACATGGCATTTTTACGGAGTCAGAGCTTCGCGCCCGCTATGAGGTGCTCATGCGCGACTACGTGGGAAAGCGTCGCATTGAGACAGATGTGCTCATCGAGATGATTCAAACGCAGATCATTCCCGCAGCACTGGAATTCCAAAGCAGGTTGTTGGCCCAACTCATTCAACTTCAAACCCTCTCCCTTAGCAAAGAGGCAGATGCTGGACAAAAGGAAATGGCAATTCGAGTCGGCGAAATCATTCGAAAAATCCAGAAAGGAGCCGAAGAACTGGAGGGCGCTCGTCGTCGGGTTGAAAAGCGTGGGGACAATCGAGAGGTAGCAATTGGCTATGCTGAGCAAGTCTTGCCCTTGGCCGAAGCCCTCCGAAAGTCGATCGACGAGGTAGAAGCGCTCGTCGCAGATGACTTGTGGCCACTTCC
>DAITMB010000135.1:0-12292 GCA_036835375.1 Bacteroidota bacterium | reverse complement strand
CAGGAGAACGGTCATTCGAATAGATTTCATAGCAGGTACATGTTGAAAGGTTCAGGTGACTCTTCCTCGCGGGGGAGTTGATGAAAGGAAAATTTCGCAGAACTTTCCGCTGGTTCTTTTGGTCGTCATTCCGTCACAACGAAAGGGACAAAACCTCGACACTCAATCGATTCAGCACAATCAAAGCGAGAGAGGTTTCCGTTTAAAACATCCAGCCTAACTGGATGCTGAGGCGCTGAAATTGGCGTGTTTCTTCATATCGAGTGCCCCAAGACCGATACTTCTCCGTGATCGTCTGGGTCTGGTATCCAATGGTAATCATCGACACGCTCCGCCCAGCGCCGCGCACCTTGATCCCTATGCCAATGTCATACATCAGTCCTCCCCTCGCCTTGAAATCCCTTTGCACGACATTGCCCCACCAGTCGGTGACTTCCTGTTTCCCATACAATGGAATACTGCTCCCCACTTGTGCATACCAAGTAGGGGTAATCTCTCCCTTGCACAAGTCGCCGCGCAACTCTGTGAAGAGCGGCAATGCCATGCCTCTGTCTAAGAAAATGATCCCTGTACCCACGCCCATGGTGAGGTATCGGCTCGCCCGAATGCCGTGGGTGTTCACCAACTTCAAGTGCATGGTGGAGAAGCTGTTCCCGAAATCTCCCAAGGAAGACCTAGTCCCTGGCAAGAGCAGTCCCAGTGTCACCGTGGAATAATAGCCTTTGGTGTACTCGCCTGGAACAAAAGAAGGTGCGGCTTCTTGCCCCATCAAGGGAGACATCTGCAAGCAGGTCAGGAGAATTATACTGGAGAGAAAAAGCGAATAATTGCGCATAAGTCAGCCATTTTCCAACAAACGGAGGCTGATAGAGGTTCGCTGCACGGAATGAATAACTTTAAAAGGAAATATTCATTCATTCCAAACCCAGACGACCCTTCAAGTGATCAATCCATGTCGTGAGCGAGCGGGTTCCCTCTACCATTTCAAAGTCGATTGGCACTTCCGCGCCTAGCGCTCGCCTCGCGAAAGTCCCGGAAAAGTCGCAATTTTACATTCGTATCCATCAGAATCCCGCCATCCAGTGAAACCCAGCCTCCTTCTTCTCACACCACCATTCACCCAACTGAACACGCCCTATCCGGCGACGGCTTACCTCAAGGGATTTCTCAATACCCAGGGATACGAATCGGCACAGGCAGACTTGGGCATTGAGGTGATTCTGGCACTATTTTCCCGCAAGGGGCTGGAAGAGGTGTTTGCTGCCCTCGAAGCGTCTGACGAATCGGAAAAAGAAGTATCGGAAAATAGCTTTCGGATCTACCAGCTCCGCCACGCCTACCTGGCGACGATTGAGCCAGTGATCCGCTTCCTCCAACATCGAAATCCGACCCTCGCGCACCGAATCTGCGATCGGAGCTATCTCCCAGAGGCAGGAAGGTTTCTACAACTGGAGGACTTGGATTGGGCATTTGGCAGCATGGGAATGGAGGACCGCGCCCGGCATTATGCGACGCTGTATCTGGAAGATTTGGCGGATCTCATTCAAGAGACCATCGATCCACACTTTGGATTCAGTCGATACGCAGAACGACTGGGTCGCACTGCCAGCCATTTTGAGGAACTGGAGCAAGCGCTTCAAGGCCCCGAGACGTTGGTCACGCGCCTTATGCAAGCGCACCTAGAGACCTTGGTGCAGACGCATCGCCCGGCTGTAGTATGTCTTTCGGTGCCCTTTCCCGGCAACCTCTACGGCGCGCTTCGTGCAGGGCAATACCTCAAGCGACATCATCCCGCCATCACTGTAGTCATGGGCGGCGGCTACGCCAACACAGAGCTGCGGCGGCTGCAAGAATCGCGACTCTTTCATTACCTCGACTATGTGTGCCTCGACGACGGGGAAGCGCCGCTGCTGGCACTGCTGGAACACCTCGCCGGAAACCGGGACAAGCACCTGCTCAAACGCACTTTCACCCGACACGAGAACCTGGTTCAATATGTCAATGGTGCCACCGAAAAAGATGTGCCGCAGCGGGAAGTTGGCACCCCCGATTACACAGGACTCCCCCTGGATCGCTACCTCTCTGTGATCGAGTTGGTGAATCCCATGCACAGCTTGTGGAGCAATGGCCGATGGAATAAACTCACGCTGGCCCACGGCTGCTACTGGGGAAAATGCTCATTCTGCGACGTGAGCCTTGACTATATTGGTCGCTATGAACCGGTGGATGCCGCACTGCTGTGTGATCGCATCGAGACGCTGATTGCCCAAACGGGCGAACATGGATTTCACTTCGTGGATGAGGCAGCCCCACCTGCGCTCCTGCGCGACCTCGCCCTGGAGATATTGAAAAGAAACCTCACGGTGGTGTGGTGGACGAACATTCGATTTGAAAAAAGATTCAGCCCCGACCTTTGCCGCTTGCTTAAAGCTGCTGGCTGTATTGCTGTTTCGGGTGGACTGGAGGTTGCCTCAGACCGATTGCTGGCCTTGATGAAAAAAGGGGTGACCGTTGCACAAGTGGCGCAGGTAGCAGGTGCCTTTACCGATGCGGGGATCATGGTTCACGCTTACCTCATGTATGGATTCCCAACACAAACAGCGCAAGAGACCATCGATTCGCTGGAGATGGTGCGGCAGCTCTTCGAAGCGGGTGTGGTGCAGTCGGGTTTTTGGCACCAATTTGCCATGACGGCTCACAGTCCGGTAGGCCTCCAGCCAGCAGCCTACGGAGTGATGCGGGTAGGTCCTGACTTCGGCGGATTCGCAGACAATGACCTGTTTCACGAAGATCCCGCTGGTGCTACGCACACGCACTTTGGCGAGGGCCTGCGAAAATCTTTGTTTAACTACATGCACGGAGTGGGACTCGAAGAACCGTTGGAGAGTTGGTTTGAATCAGAAGTTCCCTCCCCCTCCATCCATCCTGATTATATTCAGCAGGCCTTGGGAGAAGCTCCTGCTCCTACCCTATCGAGCCATGCCAATGTGGTGTGGCTTGGCCCTGAGCCGGAATTGACTTTGAGCGATGCTCAAGATGTTGCAGAGCTAACTTTCTACTTCGCCCAAGACGAGTGGTTGCTGCGTTGCTCAGCACCCATTGGCAGCTGGCTGGCAAAGCAGCTCCCGGGCATTCGCGCACATGGACCCGGCGCAGCGCCATTGGCCAGTTTTCGAGCCGCCTGGGAAGCTGACAAGCTCGGCTCATTTGAAGCATGGATCTCCTCCAACATGGGGCTTGCTCTCCGCGAAAAAGGACTTTTGATTCTCTAAAAGGATTTTCGGAGCCCATGACCGCTTGAAGAGGCACTCCACAAACCACCCATTTCCACGTAAGTAGCTTGTAAAAAATGTGCAAATGAGGCATGGAAAAAGGCCTTATTTTGCGAGAAGTTTTTTCTGGAAAATTCTTTCAATGAAGACCAGACAGGGAAGTTGCCTCATCCTAGCAGCGCCTGTGTAGGAGAGGGCGTGGACTTGCTGTTCTTTGTTGTGGCAACCTGTTTCAAACTTATTACAATCGATCGGCAGATCCAACCTTGCTTTCTTCGAAAGGTCATCTCACGACTCGAAAAGGCAGACGAACCCAAAAAATTGACCAGCTCTCGTATTTATTCCTTCTGAAGATCCACACACTACTCGCTTTCCAACACCCTTCTAACCTTACGCTCGTGAATCCGTCCATCGCCCCGGCAACTGATTCTTCTATGCGACTCATCGATTTTAGCGCCATCGTAGAAGCTGCCTGGCAGTCCTACGACCCAAAGCAGCCTATCAAGACCATCACCGACATCTCCGTGATGGTCTCGACCAATCATGTGTACAAAATTCAGTTCAGCGCCAAACAGTTTTTGATCGCCAAACTCTCCTATTTCGGCACCTACGAGCACTTTCGAGAAGATCACAGCATCGTGAATGTACTGGCTCACGGACTCAAGCCACCCTATGATCGCACGATCGGCCATTCGCTGATGAAGGAAGGCTCGGTGTTTACGTACCGCTACCAGCAAGACGGTCTGGATGTGTGGGTCGTCTTTTACCGACCAGTGCGCTTCATGCGTCGCTTGCCCAAACGCCTCGGAGAGACCGACATCGTGAACTTGGGGCGGCAATTGGCGCTGTTTCACAAGGCTTGTGCCCAGACGCTGATCGAATTGCCGCCATCGTCCAAGACCATGCCTTGGGACGTGAAGGAGCTGCTGCTCAAGCTGGACCGCCCCGAAGGCGCGCTAGAATTTGGGTCACACGTGGAGCTAATCCGCCATCACGCCGAGGCTTTTCTCGAAGGAGCCGACCGGCTTGGCTATGAAGACATGCGCCAGCTCCCCGTGTTCGTAGATTGGAACAGCGGAAATTTTTCCCTGAGCAAGACCGGACGAATCTTTAGTCGGTGGGACTACGACTGGTTTCGGGTATGCCCGAGGGTGATGGATTTTTTCTTTATGAGCCGGGTGGTTTCCGATATTGGCGACCAGACACAATTTAGCTATGTGCCCGACACCCTGATGGAACCGCGTTTTCTGCTATTTTTGCAGCAGTATCAGCAGCATTATCCGCTGGATGCTCAAGAAATTCGTTTTATTAAAGAGTCTTACCGCTTTTTTATTCTTCAGTACGTGATCAAGTACGGTCGCTATTTTTTTCACCCGATTTACGCTGATCGACTTCAGAAAGAAGCCTTTCAACTCTATCTCCCTCGGCTGGAGGAGGTATTTGATGCTGACAAACTCCTACGTGCATGCAACTTGTGAGCTTTCAATCTATTGCCCTGAAATACAAAGCCATTTTCTTCGATGCCTATGGCGTGCTCAAAAACCACAAGGGGGTGATTCCCGGCATTCGAGAGACCATTTCCTTTCTCCAGGCACACGACATTGAGTTTTATCTCCTGACCAACGACGCCTCGCGCAGCCCTGAAGATCTCGCGGCGCACTATCAACTGCGCGGCGTGGACGCCATTACCCCCGATCGGATCATCTCTTCGGGAATGTTGGCGCTGGATTTTCTCAAGTCTAAGGTCAATGGCGGTACTGTCGCCTACCTCGGCACGTCGGAATCTGCTCACTATGTGGAGACCCGCGGTCTGCGCACGATTTCCATTCGGAACCTCGACCTCGAGCATGTGGACGACATTCATGCCCTGGTATTGCTTGATGACGAAGGATTTGATTGGATGGAAAACATCAACAAAGCGGTGAATCTCCTGCGCAAGCGCAACATGGCCGTGATAGTCGCTAACACCGACATGACCTATCCAGTCGCCAAACAAGACGTCGCCATCGCCATCGGCGGTATTGCCAACATGTTGGAGCAAATTGTGCAAAAGACCTTCATTCGCTTTGGGAAACCGGATGCGCAAATATTTCAATTTGCCTACGAGCACATCCAGCAGCACGGTCCTATCGACAAGCGCGAGATTCTTATGGTGGGCGACACCCTTCACACGGACATCCTCGGCGGGAATAAATTTGGCATTGATACCTGTCTCGTCCTCACCGGCAACACACAGCCTGGCAAAGCCGAAAACCAAATCGAAACCACAGGCATTATTCCCGACTATATTTGCGAGTCAGTGGTAGAGGGTTGAGGCGCCGAGCTACTGCTCGATGCGCCTGCAAAAGAAGCGTTATTCCCTTGTATTTCAGGCCTTCACTTCTATCAACTGGCAAGGCTCTCGTTCAACTTTTTTCGTGAACAAAATCAGTCTTCAAATATTTCCCGGCTTTCCAGGTTCCCTTGATTGACTTCCCGTCAGCTTGTGTGATTTCTCCTTCCCCATCCATCAGGTCGTCTTTCCAATTCCCTTTATATACATCTCCCGAAACATAAAAATAAGTGCCAAAACCGCTTCTCAGATCATTTTTGAAATAGCCCTCATACACAGAGCCGTCTTTATAGGTGTGCTTTCCCCGACCGTTTCGATGGTTTCCGTCCCACTCTCCAATGTAATAACCCTTCCCTTCATAAAACCCAATACCAAAATTTTGTGGGCTTTGATCCACCATTTTCCCATAATAAAAAATCTTATTTCCATTTGGTGCATATATACATGTCGTATCCACTGAGGTGATCGAGAGTTCATATTCAACTTTTTCCAATTCCTCATTCACAGAATCCAATAGTTCCTGCCTTTGTACCAACTCTGTTTGCAAAGAGATGATTTTACTTTCGTAAAACGATTTATTTGATTCAGCATAACTCAAATGAGATTCAAACTCAATGATCTGTTCTTTTAGACCGTTGATTTTACTGTCATTCATAGCAAGCTGACTTTGGAACGAAACAATCTCTCTTGCATGCGATTTCAGCATCTTGTCTAAAAACGGCAACAAATCCTCTTTATTAGACAAAAACACCCAAGAACTGTCATAAGAATTTAATAGATCGTACAACTCACGATCGACAAATTTGTGATTAGTGATCAACAAGCTATCAGCAGCAATTCTTTCCTTCGCCCAAACCAGAGACTCTTTCAAGTCTTTTGTTTTCTGGAAGAACACGACGGAAGTGGCGGCTAAAGCAGCGACAACTAAGGTGAACAATGTAATAGCAATTTTATACTTGGTCTTGAGAGAATTCATTAGTACCCTAAATTTGGGAGTGGTAATTTATTTTCTAAACTTCTGAAGTCTAGCCCTACAAAAATATTGAAGCGGAGGATGTGGCTGGAACGGTACTCAAAACCGCTAGTCTTCTGCCCTAATGTCCACATGTGCCCTGCAAAGAAAGTTACGTTAGGATTGAGCACATACCCGATTCCATTGTAGGTTCTGAAGTCTTCAAACGGATGAAACACAATTGAAGGACCACTGTGCATGAATATTTCTACGCTTGGGGAGAAGAAAAGTGTTTTCACTTCGATTTTATCTTTGTTCAACGGAACATAGGTGAATAATTTATACCTATATCGATTGGTGTAATCGAACTCCGCGTTGATTTCATTTCCTCTTTTCCAGCGATGCTCAAATCTCAGCTGATGATAAACTTTGAAACGACCCATTTTGGGCATAATAAAAAGCCATTGATGCCAAATCCTCGGTTCATAAACGACTCTTTCGAAATTAGGATCACTGGGATCAGGAGAGAAATTGAGCACCAATGTGGGTCCTATCACGCCTTCGAAATATTCATTAAAAATGATGTTGATCCCTGCCCGATTATATA
Organism: Bacteroidota bacterium; assembly: GCA_036835375.1. GTDB lineage: Bacteria > Bacteroidota > Bacteroidia > J057 > J057 > JANQTF01. The sequence continues at coordinate 5,129 of DAITMB010000135.1, read as the reverse complement.
ACTGCCGGGTCCTGCCTACAAAAGAATTGACGTTTTCTAAGCTGTTGCGCAAGCGATAATGGTGCTCTCCGTAATATCCAATCTTAGAATTAAATCTGCCTTTGATATATACGCCGTTCCAGACGCCGGTTTCTTCCATCGAAATCGATGAATTTTGCCCAAAAGTACACACAAAAACAAAAAAAAGGGAAATCGTAACTACTAATCTAAAAATAGTTGGATTCATATTTTACGCTCACTTCAACGCTTCAAACCGTTCAGATAAACGCAACTCGAAGCGTTAGCTCTCAAATTGCCCGGAGCAAATATCTCCTCTTTTCCCTGAATCAGCAAATATTTGCTTTGAATTATCTCAGGTGTCCAAGGGTGGGAAATTGGGCGTTCCTCACCATTTCGCTGTTTTCCATCTTATGAACTATCTTCAATAACTCCCTAATATTGAGCAAGTTTCCTTTCTAAATAAAATCTACAATAGGTTTGCCGATTTGCTGACTTGGTTGTAACCCCTTCCATGTGCGCTCAACATTCCTGAAACATTTCTTGGCGAGCCCAATTTTTTCTGCTACATTTGCAGCCATTTCCTAAAGAAAAAGAGCATGCCTGGACAAATGACCATCAAGAAGCTGAAGCTTCGCGGAAGAGCCCGCAGACGTCGCACCAACTTGAAAGTGGATGCACCTACTTTCAATGTGAAGGAGACGCTGGAGATGAAAAACTACGAAGTAATTCAGAGCCTCAGCGCCAAAGTCAAGCAGGCGCAGGCACAATAGGCTCACCTCTTCAGGGGAGCAAGTGGAAGATCAGCAAAGTATATTTGCCTCTCCTATTTGTAACACCCTTTTGACAAATAACAACCAAAAACGGGCTTATCGTATGATAAGCCCGTTTTCTTGTTGGGTAGCCGTGGATTGGTGCTTGGAAAAGCCCTGGGTTTACAAGCGCTTCAGTACCAGCGCCGTGCGATTGGTCATGTAGAGGCTCAGTCGCGCATTCCCAAAACTGTCGTCTTGGGTGAAGTGCACCATGCTGTCATCAATGCGGCCATGTCCCCCAAACTCGACGGCGTCGCTATTGAGGAGAATTTGGTAACTCCCCGAATTGGGCACCACAAATCCATAGTCGGGAATGGCGTTCGCCACGTGAAAATTGAAGGCGAAAATGAGGTTATTTCGCTCAAAAATCAGCGTTTGATTCACCGGGTCCATGTTAAGCTGCGTCGCTGGCAAGCTGCTGAGCACTTGTTGATCCTTGAGAAGCTGAATCATGGCCTTGTCAAACTCATTCAGAAACCGATACTTCAGGTCCTGCCGATCCACCAGCGACCACTGCCGACGAGCATATTTGTAGCTCCATCCGTTGCCCTCCCGCGGGAAGTCGATCCACTCCGGATGCCCAAATTCATTTCCGATGAAATTCAAATAGCCCTCGCCTCCCAAAGTGGCAGTGAATAGCCGAATCATCTTGTGGAGCGCGATCCCGCGATCGATCACCGGATGAGGATCCCCTGCCATCATGTGGTAGTACATTTCCTTGTCCATGAGCCAAAAAGCCAGGGTCTTGTCTCCCACTAGGGCCTGGTCATGCGATTCGGCATAAGCGATGGTCTTCTCCTTCCATCGGCGATTGGTGAGCGTATGCCACATCTCGTGGATATTCCAGCTTTCGTCGGGTTTGTGCTTGAGCAGCTTGATCCAGTAGTCCGGAATGCCCATGCCAAGGCGATAGTCAAACCCCAGTCCTCCATCTTCGATTTTGCGGCAACAACCAGGAATTCCGCTCATGTCTTCGGCGATGCTCAGAGCGTCGGGGCGAATCTGGTGAATCAATTCATTGCCCATTTGAAGATAGGTAATGGCGTCCCATTCTGCCCCTTCCTTGAAGTATTTGTCGTAGCTGTCAAAAACTACATGATCTCCATGATGAAGGTAGAGCATGGACGTGACGCCGTCGAAGCGAAATCCGTCGAAGTGAAATTCTTCGAGCCAATAGGCGAGGTTGGACAACAAAAAGCGCTGGACTTCCGGCTTGCCGTAGTTGAATAGCTTGGAGTCCCAGCTACTGTGTTCGCCCCTTCCACCCGGATGGAAATATTGGTCGCCACTGCCGTCAAATTCATTCAAACCTTCGGCAATGTTTTTCACGGCGTGGGAGTGCACCACATCCATGATCACCGCGATGCCCAGCCCGTGGGCTTGATCGATGAGGTATTTCAAGTCTTCAGGCGTGCCAAACCGGGAGCTTGGCGCGAAAAAGTTAGAGACGTGATAACCGAAAGAGCCGTAGTAGGGGTGCTCCTGCACAGCCATCAATTGGATGCAGTTGTAACCAAGGTGATGAATGCGCGGCAGAATCTGATCGGCAAATTCTCGATAAGTGCCCAGTCCTTCCTTCTCCTGTGCCATGCCAGTGTGGCATTCATAGATCATGGGCGCTTCCATGTCGGAAAGCGAAAAATCGTTGTTTTTCCAGAGGAAAGCCGATTGAGGATGCCAAATTTGGCCGGAATAGTCGTGCGTCACCGGGTCTTGGATGGCACGCTGAATAAATGCCGGAATGCGATCGCGGTCCAGGCCGTGGCCGGTGATTCGCACCTTCACGCGCTGTTCGTGCTTTAGGGCTTCTGAGCCTGGAAGGAAGATCTCCCAGTCGCCGCCGGGCTGGGGCATGAGGGGATGACTCTCCCGATTCCATTGGTTGAAGTCGCCCGTCAGATACAGGGCTTCGGCGCCTGGTGCCCACTCGCGATACCACCAACCTTCTTTCTGAGGGTCGTAGTGGATGCCGTAGTGGCGATAGGCCTGGGCAAATTGGTAGAGGCTGCCGTGTTGCTCTGCGATCTGCGAAATGGCAGCCATGCAGCGCGACAGTCGGTCCAGGATGTCCTGTTCATAAGGTTCAAGCCAAGGATCATCTCGAACGAGGGCAATGTGGGAAGTTGGTTCAGCCATGAGGGTAGTAGCGTAGAAAATTGACCATGTGAAGAACGACAGATGACGAAATCCAGCGTTCATGCCTTGGGAATAGGTCACGTCTTCTCAGACAATAAGACAGTCTGTTGACGAGAAATGCTCCAAGCATTCAAGTGCTAGATTCCTTTTCTAGGCATGTCGATCTACAGACGGCCTCAGGGAATTTGGACTAAAAAATAGGGAGACTCTCCCAATTTGCAAGCATTTATTCTAAGAAGTTGGACGAATGGGATGTACCATGCCACTTTTTATTCTTCGGGACCGTTTTCACCCTGATGAGCACAGGGTAACTCTCCGGTCCGTGCAGCTGGGAATTGTCATTGGAATTCTCTAATGCTGCTCGTAAGTTGGGAGTGAGTAGATTGCGTAAATGAATGACTCGGCCAGGCGCATCGTGTGCGCTGTAGAAGTTCGCCTAGCACAGAAAACGATCAGAAGTCACTCTGTGATTACCGCGTCCCTTCACTCATCTATCAATCAACTAAAACACTGAGCGCCACTACAAGCTTTCTCTATTTTCTACTCGCCACCACAAATTCAACGGCATGTTTGACTACATCATCATCGGCGGAGGAACCGCAGGCTGTGTCTTGGCTCATCGGCTGAGCGAAGACCCGGAAGTGCGCGTACTGCTCCTGGAGGCAGGTCCGGAAGACAAAAAGAAGGAAATTCATATCCCAGCTGCGTTTTCAGAACTGTTTAAGGGAGCGGTGGATTGGAACTATGAGACCGTCGTGCAGCCTGCGGCAGCGGGCCGCAAGATGTTTTTGCCCCGAGGAAAGGTGATGGGTGGCTGCTCGTCGATCAATGCCATGATCTATATCCGGGGCCATCGGAGCGATTACGACCACTGGGCCTCGCTCGGCAATGCGGGCTGGGACTATGCCTCTCTACTGCCTTACTTCAAAAAAAGTGAACGAAATGCCCGCCTTCATGACGACTTGCATGGACAGGAAGGCCCCCTCCATATCCAGGATTTGCACGAACCCTTTGCACTGAGCAACGATTTCGTGCAAGCGGGTCAAGAGGCCGGATATCCAGCAAATGTGGATTTTAATGGCGCTGACCAGGAAGGTTTTGGCCACTACCAAGTGACTCAGCACCGCGGAAAACGCATGAGCGCTGCCGCTGCCTTCATCAAACCGATTCGCCACCGAAACAACCTGGAGGTTCGAACTGGCTGCCATGTCGAGCAGCTTTTGATCCATCAAAGTCGGGTTTCAGGCCTCCGTGTCCGCCGTGGTAGAGAAATTACGACCGAATCGGCCCGGCTGGAAGTGATCCTCGCCGCAGGTGCCTACAACACACCTCAGCTGCTCCTCCTGTCGGGGATCGGTCCAGGCCCAGCGCTTCAACAACTCGGCATCGCCGTCCAGGCAGATCTTCCCGGCGTTGGCGCGAATTTGCAAGATCACCTCATCGTGCCAATGGTGTACGACACGTTTACGAAGCCCACCCTGACATCTGCCCGCAGCCTCAGCAGCCTGCTCAACTACCTGATCTGGTCGGAAGGTCCGCTCTCCTCCAACGTCGCCGAAGCCGGAGGATTTATCCGAACGTTGCCCCACCTCGACGCGCCCGACATTCAGTTTCACTTCGGCCCCGGCTATTTTTACAACCACGGGTTTGACATCCCCAAAAAAGGCGACGGCTATTCCATGGGACCCACCCTGCTCCAACCCCAAAGCCAGGGCTATGTGCAGCTCGCTTCCCCGCAGCCCCAGGTCGCCCCACGCATTGACCACGGCTATTTGCAAGCCGAAGAAGACGTACAGACCCTCGTCCGGGGATTTCAAGCCGGGCTGCGCATCGCAGCCGCGCCCAGCATGCGCAAGCACTTCCAAGGTCACCATCTTCCCGCACAGCCCCTCCACGCCGAGGCAGACATCGCCGCCTACATCCGCGAGCAGGCCCAGACCCTCTACCATCCCGTGGGCACCGCCAAGATGGGCAGCGACCGCCTCGCCGTCGTGAATGCCCAGCTACAAGTACAGGGAATCTCTGGACTCCGAATTGTCGATGCCTCCGTCATGCCACGGATCATCCGAGGAAACACCAATGCCGCCGTGATGGCCATCGCCGAAAAAGCCGCAGACCTCATTCACAGCGCCAGACGCAATGGCAGCGTCGCCGCACAGACGATAGAGATGAAGGCTTGAG
>DAITMB010000134.1:0-12441 GCA_036835375.1 Bacteroidota bacterium | reverse complement strand
GTAGGTAGAATTTCCGCTGGGGCAAGCTTCTGCTACATTATACTGACCAATGAATTTGTCGCGAGAAGGGACACAGGAGCCATCGTCCTGAGTGGCCTCAGGGTCATAGTTGTCGGAATTGACATCGGTACATCCCTCTGTGGCGCAGCCATAAAAGCTGACGGAAGCCAAGGTGAAGATCAACAACAGGATGGGAAGAGAGCGGAGATGAAGTTTCATAAGAGATTGTTTTCGTTGAGTGAAATCGAGGTCAAATGTGAGACCAAATATGGAAAAACAAATGCGGAAAAAAAGAGTGATAAAAACGTCAAGCTGTTATGCGCCGCGAAAATCGAGATATTGTGAAAATTTGATCCTAACCTGCGCACTATGAAGGGGTTTGCCAGAAAGAACTTTGTCGGATGCACAGAAAAATCACCCGTTTTTAGGCGCTTGATTCTCCGCTTTAAATGCTTTTCCATTCCCTTCGCAGAACCGATGCCGCCGAGCCAATCAATGAAGACCTGAATTCTCAAAAAAAAAGAGTCTTTGAGTGAATGAATCAGAGCACAAGCCACTTGTGTTTCAGAGACCGGACAAATAACGCGATCCTTCAAATCGTATTGTTTTTTCCGCTCGCAGCATCGACTATGGGGAGGGATAGACCGAATCGGCAAACACATACTGGTGATATCCCTGGCCAAGATGGTCGCCGAGAATGTTGAAATAGCAGGCGTCACCCCCGCCAAAGGGGGCAACAATCAAGGGGGATTCTAATTGCACCTTGCGCAAAGTCCAGCCTTCGGGAAGCGCTACCTCAAGCGTAGGCCTCCCTGTTTCGGTGGCGTGCATGACATAGGCATTTCCAAGTGGGTCGGCCAATCGATAGATGTGATCATTAAAAAGAATCGCTTGACATTTTGCAATGGTCTTCACCACAAGGATTCCGGGGTCAGGCTGAAGCATATTTGTCTTACTTCCCTCAGGAATGAAATCTACGGCGAGTGGTGTTGCCAGGGCAAGCCAGGTGTACCCCTTGTAAGTGACGAAGTCGTAGCACTGATTACCTTCACAGTCGGCGGGCACGCCCGGCGAGCGGTAAAACGCGGTGCTGTCAAAGAGAAGATGGCGACTAATATTTTTGACCCATGGCAGGCGTGGCCGAAACGCTTCCCAGTCCGAAGCCGAAATGGGAGATTCGCCCCCGCTGACCACGACTTGCAAATCACGGATGTTAATGAGCTCCCGAGCGAAGCCAATCTCTCTCCAAATTACCTCCGCAGGAAGATCGGATGCTTCCGTCGAAAATGACAACTCCTTCGAAGCGATATTCGGCAGATGAGGCTTGCAGCCGGTCATGCAGATCACACAAAATAAACAGGCTAATGGCCAATGACGCAATGCGGTCATGTCGAATACGATAGGGTATTGTGAAATGAATGTAGCCAAGGCTGGCAAAAGCTTTCAAGCAGGCCGAACGTTGACTTTAGCGTTGCAGCGTTTCGAGCAATTCTCCAGCCTCCGTTTGACGATAGTGAGAGCTTCCTTGCAGCTTTTCTAGCAGGACGCGCGCCTCTTCGATTTGACCCGTGATCACAAGGTGGAGCGCAGTATTCCAATCAATAGCATCCCGAAATGGACTATCCGCAGGCAGCTGACGGTAGATCAACAGGGCCTCTCTGTATCGACCCGTCTGCGAAAGGCTGCTACCCAGCATCATGCTGAGGGATTCGTCTTCAGGGGAGCGTTGAAGCAGTGCCTGCAAAATCGGCAGCGCGTCTTCGTAGGCTCCTTGCTGATAAGCCAAAAAGGCCTGGGCTTGCATGGAATCGACGTCCGTTTGTGGAGCTCTGGCCATCGATACGGGGAAAGGTTCCAGCTGCGCCATGGCCATTTGGTCGGGCAGGGGAGAGCTTGTCCAAGGGCTCCAGATCAAAATCAAGATGACCAGGCACGCCGCCAGCGCCATCGGGACCCACAGCGGAATGATGGGTCTATTTATGGCGATGGGAGCCTCTTCCTTCCGAAAAGCCTGCCATTGGGATTTAATTTCAGCTTTAGTGTCAGCGCGATGTACCGCTTGCCAAATTGCGTGGTAGGACTTCTTGAGGAGAAAAGCTTCTTGAAAGGCTTTGTCTTCTTGAAGGCGCAAATCTACCGCCGCCAGTTCCTCCAAAGAAAGACTTCCGGCGAGATATTCAGAGATGAGAAGGAGATCACGATCTTCCATGCGCGCGAGTTTCAGGTTGTTCGATGTGCTTGATCCATTGTTGGTAGCACCTGTGTCTTGTTACTTTCACGACATTGGCATTGGTAAATCCCATCAGAAGTGCGATTTCTTGCTGAGGTCGTTTTTCCACGTAGAAATAGAGCAAAAGCTCTCGGCAGCGATCATTTAGCGCTTGAAGAGCCTCTGTGACCTGCTTCACAGTTCGCTGGCGCTCTTCTTCCTCTTCGTGCAAAAAGATCGAGGGATCTTGCCCGTTCAGATGAAACAGCTGTCTGCCAATTTCATCCTCCACCGCATTCCACCGCGACTGTGCACGCGCGATCTCCCGCCACAGGTTCCAGCAAATGCCGAATACGTAGGAAGGCAGATTGCTAAGTTTTTCGAGCTTTCCTGCCAAGATATTTTCTCGAAAAATCAAGATCGCGTCCATATACAGGTCTTCCGCATCTTCCTGACTACAGCGGGTCTTTTTGATTAAAGTCCTGATGCAGTAGCGGCTTGATAGCTCGAATACCGTCTTCAACCCGCGCTCATCGCCAGATTTGACTTGGATTACGAGATCTTGAAAGGCGCTTTCCGTCATAAGATTTTCCTAGGCGATATTTCCGAACAGAAACACCGAGCCAACCACCTCTCAGCACTGACGCACCGTATCGACGCAGGACAAGGGCGGAAATCTGTAGCACAGCAAGAAAAGATAGGGTAGTGTCCCTGCTAATTTTCTGCGATGAAGATGCGACCTAGGGCCTTACACAATACAGCGAGCCAACCTGCCAGAGGGAGTTTTTCGCGTGTTTTCTATTCTTTTCGCTTCGTGCAAATCTAATTTAAAAAAAGGGGCAGACAAGCAATAGACGAAAGAGCGAGAGAAGTGGACCGAACGTAAATAGCTGCTGGAGCAAATCAAATCGAAAAGAACGCCTTCGTAAGTGGAGCTACCATAGAATGTCGGATCTGTAAAAAGGTTAATGCGCAAAAAAAAATAACGTATCGCTTTGAGCAGATCTTTGACTAAAGATCTGATGCACCCCTCCGTTGCCAGGTGAGGTAGGGCGACCAAAAATTCATAGCTTTCGGAAAATTTTCAATCCATTCTCTTATGCAACATCTCTCCAACATCCTGATCGCGCTGACGCTCTTGATCGCAAGTGCTTGTGCCGAATCATCTACTTCTTCCACCACTGAACAGACGGACGCTGCGCCAGCCGCTCAAGGTGCCACCGCATCTTCAAATGAGCCTGTGCTCACTGTCCTGAATGACACCATCGCCAGCCCCCTCAAGCAGCTCACCATGAATCTCGAAGGAGACGTGAAGCTCGCTATTACCTATGGCAGTCCATCGGCCAAGGGTCGCACCATTTGGGGAGGCTTGGTCCCTTACGCCGAAGTGTGGCGGACAGGTGCCAACGAAGCAACCACGTTCGAGGTTTCTGCTCCCGTCATGGTAGCCGGTCAAGAACTTCCTGCTGGAAAATACGGACTGTTCACCATTCCTGGCGAGAGCGATTGGACCTTGATCTTCAACTCGGTAGCCGACCAGTGGGGTGCCTACCAGTACGATGAGACCAAGGACGTGCTTCGCGCTAAGGTCGTTCCTCAAACCGGGGATAAATTTTCTGAGACCATGGAATTTGGCGTGGATGAAGCTGGCACAATCTTCCTCACTTGGGGCCAGGTCAGTGTACCATTTACAATAGCCAAAGCCTAAATGTCTGTTATCCGCTGGCATCATTCCCGGCCAGCCATTCCCCAAAGGAGGAGTCTCTTCGACGAGGCTCGTTCTTTGGGGATTTTTTTGCGTGATCCGAAGACAAATACCGATAGAATGATCATCTTCCGACCTTCTTTAGGAACAGTCTGAATGAAAATGATCTCGATGAGAAATGCTTGGCAGTGCGGGCGAAAAGCCATTGTGGTAATGGTCTTTCTGGGGCTTGCAGTGGCTGCTTGGGGAAATCCTCCTGCGAAATCACGCCCGCCTCAAGAGGTGCTCACTGGGATCTACCTCATCAATATTTTCGATGTAGATCTCCACCGACACTCGTTTTATGCGGATTTTTATCTGTGGTTCAAGTGGTGTGGAGACCGGAATCCGATGAACATTGAGTTTGTGAACGCGGTGGACAAATGGGGCGCTACCGTCACGCCATTTCACGAAGAAGCAATCTTGACCGAAGATGGATATTGGTACAATGGCATGCGCTACGAAGGTCGGTTTTATCACGCCTTCGAATTGGAGAAATTTCCGCTCGATGGACACCTATTGACCCTCCAGATCGAAAACATCGATCAAGTTTCGGATTCTCTGGTGTATGTAGAAGATGTCCCGGCGGCGTTCGTTCGAGAGGAGTTTTTTCTGCCCGGTTGGGAGCTGTCAGGATTTCAGACGGGAAGCAAAGAGCACCTGTATCCGGTGAATTTTGGCCAGTCCGGCGTGAACAGGGCGTCATACAGCGGGTTTTTCTTTCAAACGGCCATTCGTCGCCCCATCAAATATTTTTTTCTCAAGCTGTTGCTCCCCTTGCTGATCGTAATCTTTGCGAGCTTGGGCGCGCTGCTCGTCCACCCGACTTATATCGACGCGCGGATTTCTCTGCCCATCGGGGGGCTGCTGTCCTCAGTATTCTTGCAGCAAGCCTACCAAGAAGCCCTGCCTGAGATCGGATACATGGTGCTGATGGATCAGATTTATTTGCTGGCATATCTTCTGATTGCCGCGACCATCTTACGCATTTTGCAAGTCGGTAACAAAGTCTCTCGCAAGGACCGCCGGATCGACACGAAGCCGATCCGGCGCTTGGATAGCCTGCTTGCAGCAGTCTATGGCAGCTTATTTCTCTTGGGGAGCGCAGTCATCGTCTGGATTTCATGACAAAAAGCGCTGGCATTATTTTGCCCGAGGAGTCACCCGAAAGATGCCGTTCATCACAGTCGCATGGCCGGGAACAGTACACACGAAGAGATATTCTCCTGCTTGGTCCGGCACTTGAAAGTAAATGGTCTCCTCCGTCTCCGGGCTTAGGAGTGTGGTGTGATACAGCACGGCATCGGTCTCCGGGATGTAGTGCTTGCCGGGGCCAGCAAGTCCCAGACTCAGTGCCTGTTTGGCGACAGCGTCGAGGGTACCAGGCCGAATGAGCACAAAGTTGTGCTGCATATCGTCGGGGTTGTGCAGGGTGAGTTTCACGCGACTTCCCGCAGCGGCACGGAGTTCTTTTTGATCGTATTGAAGTCCTGCGACCGTGCTTAGCACGATTTCCTGATCAATTTTTCCATTCCACGAAGCAGGGGCAGCTGGTTGATACTTGCCGCTTGTCGCGAGGGGCGTGGTTGCTACGTCGTGCATGGCCATTCCCCCGGTCATGGCCATGCCACCTGGCAACTGGTTGAGCGTGTAATAGGCCACATCATGAAGGAGATCCTGACCAGACTGACTGCGAAGCTTTTGCAACTTGACTTCATGAACATAACCGACGCGCAAGCCGTCGATCACAAGCTTCACCCGCAGTCCATCCGACGACACCTTCGCGCTGCGTACGGGGCATTCAAGCAGGTCAATGGCGGGACTTCCGTAAGTCTGATGATATTGATACGTGAATCCCTGAACGGCATAATGGCTCAGCTGTGCGGCCGTCGCGGGGTCTATCGGCTCGGTAAAAGTCAGCTCAAGCCCGTCGTCTTGCACATGGATAGCTTTCATTTCAAAGGGGGTTTTTCCCGTCCATGACAAGCGCTGCAAAGCAAAAGGCGCTGGGCCTGTCGAAGCCCATCCACGACTTGTCATACCGCCAAACAGTGTCCCATCCTTGCCGAAGCTCAAACGGAGCAGTCCGGAAGCCCAGCCTTCCCGAAAAGGGAAAACGGCCCCTTGGTACGTGCCATTCACTTTTTCTAGTTGGACTCGCATGAGCTTGCTTTGCCCCTGGTCCGAGACGATCATGTCTCCAGCAAAAGGTCCAAATTTCCCCTCCGTGGTATCCACGAGCATGTCAGCGGTAGAGATTCCCATGATGCCATGAGGCAACCAAATGGCTGGGGGTTTGATTCCTTCGACCTGCTCAGCGGCTTTGTAGAGGGTCCCGTAATCTTTCTCAACAATGTCTTCCGTCCGCACTTTCACTGGCGAAGTGGTCTCTGTCGCCCATCTTAGGCTGGCAGGGTGACCTGCGAAATCTCCCTGCTCAATGTGAGTAATTCGCCCCGACCCGACCCAGTCTCCTTGGTTTTCGGAGTAAAACAGGTCGCCGGAAGGCGTCAAATAGGTTCCTGCGGGGGAGCGCATGCCACAAGCAAAAGGTTCCATGCGCCCATCAGAAAAGACTTTGAGGATCCACCCTCTCCATTTGACCTGACTCACTCCCCGGCCTTCCCAGCCCACATTCAAGCTGATGAGCATGCCGCCATCTGGGGTGAGCTCCGGTCCATAGGCATATTCGTGATAGTTGGCAGACAGGGGCCAGCGATAGATCGTCTCGAATTTGTCGGCTATATCGTCGCCGTCGGTGTCGGTGAGCCTGGATAGCTCCCCTCGCTGGGCAATCAGTAAAGAATTGCCTTGGACCGTGAGGCCAAGTGGCTCATGAAGGCCCTGCGCAAATCGTTTGAATACGGGCGGTTTTTCTCCGTAAAGTCCATCTACAAGCCACACTTCCCCACGACGGGTGCAGACTGCCAGCCGGCCATCCGGTAAAAAGTCCATGCCGCCAACCTCCAGCACTGTTTCAGAAGGAATGGACAAGGTCTCCAGGGCGAAAAAAGCGGCTTCTTTGTCAGCCTGAGAAGGCTGTGCCCACAGTACCAGGGTATTGAGAAGGAGAAGACCACTGAAAAAAAATGATTTCATGCGAGAAGTGATAGGAAAAGGTTGGAGGTGTGTCAACTAGTAACAGCGTGGAGAGTTTTGGTACGAACGGCTTACCACATCAAAGAATAGCGAAGCCTGGCTTTACTGCTCGTTGGGTGCGCGAGTAGTAATTGGCCATTTTCTCCCGATTGAAGAACATATTCCCAGCCTTCGCTCTGGAGGACACGCAGCCGGAAACTGGGGCCTTCCACAAGGTAGCTGCCATCCGACTCCAACTGATGAATTTGCCGGCCTTTGGCTAAGGCGAGGTACAGATTTTTTTCTTTGCCGGAGACCATGATCTCTCGCGTGAGCTGTTGACCTTCTGTCGGGGTACTGACGTCAGTCACTTGGGCTTGACCCCATCGATAGGAAAAAGTAGGTCTGCCTGCCGGATCCAGCTGATATTGTTGAAATTGGAACAAGCCTTGGTCGATCATCGTGTCGGGCCATACCTGCGAAGGACTTTCGAGCCAGGCCCAGCCAGTACCCGCGGATGGATTGAGAGGCGCTGTGAGCGGAATAGCTGTTTGTTGTTCGCCACGATTGTCCCACATGGAGCGCACATCTACAAAGCGCCCTAGCCAAGCCTGAAGCAAGGTGCCGCTCTCCATGTCATACACAAAATGAACGCCCGTCGGGTCGCCCACCGCAATGGTATGCGTTCTGCGATTTGTGCTGTTTTCGGGATCAAAGAAGGGATAAGCCACAAATCCTCGTTGGAGCAAGGCACGACCTTCCGGCACCAATTCGTAGCGTGAGTTTTCTGGCGGGCGCTGGCTGGCCTTCCTGGCAGGGGTAGCCAGCGGCTGCTTCTCGAAGTAGGTGCTGCCGTAATACACTTCCAGCCCGCCACCACCGCCGCCTTGGTAGTATCCCATTCGCAGGCGATGGGTTCCGGCTTGGAGAAAAATCTTTCCGCTTTTTTCTTCCATTCCGTGATTTCCGTCATTATTCACCACCAATTGCCCATTGACATAGAGCAATGTACCATCGTCGGAGACGGTAGAAAAAAGGTATTCGGCATCTAGGCTCGCGCTGAAATCAGCTTCATACCAGATGACATAGTCATTGGGTCGCGTCGCAATGGCTTCCGGCGAAAACATGCTCACCGTCCCGGTCTTCACTGGACGCAAGCTGTTCTGGGGTGGTACATGGTCATAGTTGGCTTCGGTGTATTCGTAGCGAATATTGTTGAGGGTTATTCTGGGCTGATTGCTGAGCAACCCCCGAAGCGTTTCGGGAGACTCTTTGGCCATGCCGTAAGCGATTCCTCCGAGGGCTGCGCTCCCCTTGAGAACCATCCACCGAAGCGGGGCAGGCTCAGCGTCGGTTCCCGGAAGGAGGACAAGGTCATGAACCACCGTCCCATTGATGGTGACTTCACTCAGGCTGGCAGACCGGAGTATCAGTCCTTGCGCATCAGTGATGGGCGGAGAATAGACAAGGGATACTTGCTGCCACAAACCCGGACGGGTCTCGACACCCTGCTTGGCTTTGGCGACCATGACATTTTCAGCAAAAATGCTTCCGGCGGGGGTATCGGCCTCCCTGTCGGCGCTAAAAAGAAGGGTATAAGCAGGGGTGAGTTGCAGGTGAATTTGAGCGCCTGCTAGACAGAGGTAACGAAAGCTCAGGGCAATGCCTTGATGTGTCCAAGGCGTGACCAAGGCTTCTGCATCCTGCTTCCCCGCTACAATGTCGGTTCCCGGATCACCACTGAAGTTCATAGCAGATTCGTCGGGAAGGAGGGACTGATAGCCTTGCCAGCCCGCGGGTAGCTCGGCAGGAAATTGCCATTCAGGAAGGCTGTCGGGAGAAAGCACCAGTCCGGCTGCCGGGACGCTCGCCACCTGAACGGTTTCGGGACGCAAGGAGGGGCCGCAAGCAAGCAGGGCAAGACTCAGAGAAGAAAGACTATAAAGGAGGCGCAGATGCATGGAGGGAAGAGAATTGGAGGAAGAGGGTAATGGAAGCTTTTTGGCATTATTGGTTGCCACGACGAAGGTTCAATCAATTATTTTGGTCTCCGATGCGTGACAAATATCAAGGCCAAGATAGCCATTCACGTCACAAAGCAAGCCATTCTTTCTCAGTGCTTCATCCGGTTCCGACGGCTCCGCAACCATATTTTTGGTCCTTTCCCGGGCTTGAAGGCCAGTGTTTCTCTGGAGATTTTTGGGCGATCAGATGGCGTAGGTGTTGCAGATTGTTTTCATCTTGGGTTGGATCGTTATGTTTGTGAGCATCAGCGAATGTAAGCAACGATGGGAAATAAGAGGTAGGGCAGCAAAATGGGAATCTGCTGCGAAGGAGGGGCGTTGGGGATGGACATGCTGAATGTGAAAGGTCGTTCTATGAACTTTCCTCTTCAATTTTGAGTTTTTACTTTGCGAATCACATCGGAGAATACAAATGGGCGTTGGTGTAGGGAAGATCCATCTTTTCGAATCAACAGTGATAAATCCAGAGAGCTTATCCTTACGTTTGCGATGAGCGCTTTTACTACACAACCTCCAACTTCGTTGTTCGAGCTATTTTTTCCTTGCTAATTGCTTGAAAGGCGCACTCGACCATATGCTTTCTAGCCTGCACGGCACCCTTTATGATTGATGCACTCTACTTGATCTTTATTGTGCTGATGGTGAGCTACTTCTTGCTAGATGCAAAGAAGGAGTCCTCATCTATCACATTGATTCATGCGGTGTTGCAGTTTGTTATGACTCATTTGTTTTGGTTTGGGACGATGGATCGAAGAATGGCGGGTCTGCTACTCCTGTATTTGGTTCTCACCAGTGGTATTTTCTTGTGGGTAAAAACCTTGCATGATGATCAGGAATTGGATAGCCTCCGAATGTTGTTTCGAGTCGCTCAGTGGGGCGTATTGGTGATGGTGGCAGGAGTAGTATTGATTCAATCCCCGTATGTGATGAGTATTCCAGATGCTTCTTGGCCATCGGCCACTACGAGTACGTGGACCTTTCACCCACTAGTGAAAATGGCGGGTAATTTTTTGTTATTTGCCACATTGTTTCAGCTTGTTACGGGTCGCGATCGAGTATGGACATTGCGAGAGTCTATGCTGGATTTTGGTGCCATCTGTGTCTTTTTTGTAGGAATAGCTACCATTCGGATCGTGGGGCACAACCCACTTTGGCACTTTGTGACGTAGGGGGATATGCGTTCGCTGGAGAAGCTTGTTCTTTTTTTACCAAGCCTTAATGATTGCTCTTTATATTGGAAGATGTTTCGAAGATCTATTTTTTCAAAAATCTGAAAGGCACGAGCATGAGGATTTTGTAGCACGAGGAGCCCGGACAAGTATGCCGGAAAAATTGCCAAGATTTTTGAATGAAAGTTTTCACACGGGTGACTTAACGTCAATTTTCATTAAAATGAAAGACGGAAAAAAAGTTTCTTACGTTCTACTTACATCTTCCAAGACCTTAGGGGAAGCTTGTTCTACCCCCCATCTCAAACACAAAGATTTTTACAGAGAGACAGGTATGTACTTTCAACGAATTTGTTTTTTTCTGATCTGGACGGTCTGGGGGATTTCGCAGGCAATGGCCCAGCCCAACGCCAATTTCACTGCAAATAATACCTCTGGATGCAGTAATCAGTCCACTGTGGTGAACTTTCAGGATTTATCCACAGGAAATCCCGTCTCTTGGCTCTGGAATTTTGGTGCGGGAGCCAGCACTTCCAATCTGCAAAACCCCACCTTTGTCTATTCTAATCCAGGATGCTACAATGTCACCCTGACCGTGACCGATGCCCTTGGACAGTCGAACACCATTGTTCAAAATTGTTTTGTGGAGGTTTTCCAAGCACCCATTCCAGAATATATCGTGGACAATACCTCCGGCTGTGCACCATTTACAGCTTGCTTTACGGATAATTCTACCGCGAGCAGTCCCATCGTAAATTATCAGTGGACATTCACTGACGGTTCCTCCGCCAACGGCGCCAATCCTTGTTTTACTTTCACCACAGCCCCAGACACAGTGGGGCTGGTGCTCAGTGTGACGGATGCCAATGGATGCTTTGGTATAGCCCAGTTTCCCGATATCATTCAAGTGGTCGAGGCGCCTGTACTCGGCTTTGCCGTGGATGTGAACTCAGCTTGTAGTCCTCCGTTGACGGTAAATGTCACCAATCAGACGCAGCTCAATGGAGCTACCAATCCGGTATATACCTGGATATTTCCGGGCGGTAGCTTACCCGGAGGCGGTTCTCAAGTGACCGGGCCCAATCCTCCTCCAGTAACATATGGTAGCACAGGTCAATTTGACATTACGCTCATCGTCGCCTCAGCCACTGGCTGCGAGGATACGTTGACCCTGCCATCGGTGGTTGGCGTTGGGGGCGTCGTAGCAGATTTTACCGCAAGCGCGACAAACGTGTGTGTGGGACAGGAAATCCTTTTCACGAATGCCTCAACTGGTGGTGTCACGACTTACGAATGGAACTTTGGCGAAACCCTAGGCATTAATAGTACAGACCTAAACCCTTCTCATACTTACACCACACCCGGCACCTACACCGTGACGCTCCGAGCCAACAATGCCGCATGCGGGGATACGATTGAAAGAGCTAACTACATCGTGGTGGATCCACTACCCACCGCAGTGTTCACGCCTGACCGCCTTCAAGATTGCCAACCTGGACTTCCTTTCACCTTTACCAACCAGTCCACTGGAGCGTCCGCTTTTGCTTGGGATTTTGGGGATGGTGCTACTTCTACTCTCCAGGATCCGCAGCATACCTTTGCCGCATTTGGGAATTACACCGTTTGCCTTGTCGCCATTAATCCCGATGGATGTAGCGACACGAGCTGTGTGATCATCAATGTACAAGCGCCCAATGTCAATTTTACCCGTGATCCAACTGAGGGCTGTGTACCAGTAGATGTGCAGTTTACAGGCATTTCTACTTCTGCTGATCCGGTCGTCACATGGGATTGGGATTTTGGTGGAGGAGGTACGCCTCCCACATCCAATGTCCAAAACCCTACTTCCCTGTTTACAACTCCGGGAACCTATACGGTCTCCCTCACCATTACGACTCAGGGCGGATGTACAGCTACGCGCACCATAGCTGGTGCAGTTCGGGCTGGGACCCCGCCTCAGGTTGATTTCACGTGGAGCGACGACACGGTCTGCTTGAGCGAGCCAGTGACCTTTATCTCTACCTTTACTGATAACAATTGGGACTATTACTGGGACTTTCAGTACGAGGCACCGGGAAATTTTGCCCAAATGATGGATACTGCCATCACCATGTATCCAGACACGGGGCTGTTCAGCGTAGGGTTGATCATCGACAATGAAGGCTGTAGAGACACCCTGATCTTGGAAGACCTCATTTACGCATCGCCTCCCAAGGC